>JAZRDT010000001.1:0-32169 GCA_045660385.1 Bacteroidaceae bacterium
GTCATTCCATTCCGCCACGGATAGTGCATGTTTTGCTCCAATAATCCAAAGTCTTGCATGGAATATATCACTACATGTGCATTCTCGTTCCGCGGATGCGGATAGATGGTGAGTGTAGTACCTATATAGTCTTCTTCATTATCCAATGTTATTTCATTCACTATCTGGCGCAAGTGCGGATTCCTGAAATTCATTCCTAACAGGAACAGGTTCTTCTCAGCCAGCGCATCTGCCGTCAAGAGCGTGTCGGGCACCAACGGTAGCTTGGCAAACAGGTACGTCTCATATTCGCGGCGTAGGCTGTCTATCGCAGCGCGGTATGCTGGTCTTGTATCATCCGCATTGTATACATACACAAAAGGTCGGCTATAGAGGTCGGCTATCACGTGTGGGTGCTTCACCGTTCCTTTTTTCTCCCTCTGTGCAGGGACGCGTCGCTTGTCTTTGAAGAAGTCAAATGCCTCCTCACCCACCAGTACCACATTATAGAATTGTCCGGAGTTCCTTTTCAGAGACAGTTGTAGAGGCAGGTCATTCTTACGTGCATCATCCACAAGTTCCTTGTACGAACTTACGGGGCTATGTGTGTCCATGGGGTCACCATGCAGCATGATAGGCATATCGGCAAGTGCCTTGATATTACGATGCGGTGCATGACTCTCACTCCACGAGCCTCGTCTGGGAATCTTATACGACGGAGCATAGAGTGCAATTGCTGCAAAACAGTCGGGATGGCGTGTCGCCATGGCCAGTGCCCTATATCCTCCACTGCAGTTACCATGCAGGAATATGCGCATAGAGTCTACAGGATAATGTTGTTTCACATGGTCGATAGCACACATCATTTCCGCCTCTGCAAATGGTATCAGGTCCTCATCATGATACATACGAGCCTCGGGCATCATGACGATATAGTTGTATCTGTTGGCCAATGCCTGCACCAGATTGGTAGTCCACTGACGTGCCATCTGCGGTGATGCAAAGAAGTGGTGATGATTGGTTACATGCGGTCTCACGGCCACTACCAGCGGTAGCGGTTTGTCGGCCGTGTAATGGTTAGGAGTCACCAGAAGGTAGCGCCCCACGCCGCCATCAAGCGGCGAACGATATGCCATAAGCTGCACGTTGGGTTCCCCTATGCACTCTCCTGGCTTGCTATCCAAATGAGCGAATATATATTCCAATTGGTATGTCAAAGGCGAGATCTTGAACTGCCACCACCAGTCGCCCTCATAGCGCGTAGGATGATGCAGCAAGAAATGGTAACGATACATCACTTCATCTATCTCCATCGCACGGTGGTGGTTGTCGGGCAAGCGCTTACGCAGCGAGTCGAACCTCTCATATACGCGGTCGGCATCACCGCACATTACAGGTTGCCGTACCGTCGTTGTGCCCATAGTCATGCTGCACATATACGATTTGCCCACCTCCAACTCAGGGAAATGGTAAGTGAACGAGTCGCGCAGCATGGTCACCTCTCTCAACAGCCGTCCTTTCACATCGTGCATGGCCATCACTGCCGGGCATGAGTCGAGATGAGCATGCCCGTTCGTTGTCATCACCACCTTATTGTCATAGATTAGTGGGTATATGATGTTACCGCTCTGTCCCTCGGCATATAGGCGTTGCTTATTGTTACGGTCGCAGAGTCTTGCCTCGAAGCTGGCATCATCATTCACACCTGTTACCTTCACCACCAATCGGTTGTCGCCCCTCTGTAGCTTCAGTGGGTAGAAGTTGAGCCCCTGCACATCGCATCGCTCCAATGTGTCGCCCTGCAGGAACACGTCAAACTTCATTCCGCACTTTATCTCCACAAATGCATCATACGCCTCTTCCGTGTGGATATTACACATCAGGTAGGTGATGGATTTGTAGAACGCCGTATCGACCCTGTGCGATTCGAATATCTCGTTCAGGTCTACCATGTTGTACTTGGGTTGGTATCTCGCTATATGCTTGTCCTCTATGTTGGTGGCCTCACACACTCCATCCGCCAATTCCTTTCCGTACAGCGAGTCTTCCTGCACTGTCAGCGGACCGTAGACATCCCACTCCTGTAGAGTTATGCATAGCGAGTCTTTGTGCAAGTTATCAATCTTATAATAAGTCTCATGACGACTAGTACATGAAATCACTGCAATTATTAAATTGAGATATAAGAACCTATTTTTGAAAATTACTTTCATTGTATTTTTCATTTAATTATCACATCAATAATGATAAAATCTCTACTCCTTTCCCGAGTCGTACACTATGAATTCGCCATTGCGAGTGAAGCCCTCGGCACGTACGTGGATGTGCTTGGTGCGGGCGTTGTTGTAGAAGGAGAACTTGGCCTTTCCATCAAATCCCGTTTCTATATTGGGAACCCATAGAAGTGTGCGGCGGTAGTCAGTAGTGTCGGGCAACGCACATTCTGAATAGTCGGGGCTGTAAAATTTAGCTACACGACTGTAACCTTCATAATAGGTGTATCTAATATCGTTAATGATTTCGTACGGAGGATATCGTGGGCTCTCCTCTTTCGTGTAGTAATCAATAACACAATGGGCTGCTTGGCGACTTTTGGTTGAAAAGTCCAATGGAAGCAAGTCTTCGCGCGAAAGCAAGTTGGAATAGATGCGCATTGAGCGTGGCATAATGTATGCTTTACCTTGTTTTCCACCCCCTCTTGTGATATGACGTATTACCGAATCCTGCAGTGTATAGGCATACAAAAGATTGTGGCGACGCAACGAGTAGTCGATTCTGAAGAAATTTTCGATTATCGCGTTGTAGTGATTAATCAATGGTAGCCCCCTATCAATAATATGGTTACATTCTTTGTAATAGTCTATAATTATTTCGGGATGATCGTAATAAATTTCACTCTTCTGCTTGAAACGCTTCTTAACGGTAACCTCATTTAACTCTTCTTGAAAGTCCCAGCTCGGGAGATCCTTATTGAATGTAATGTCATCTGACGGAACATTTTGTTGATAGTAGGAGTATGGCGTGGTTGCAGGTGAGAACGTGCGGGATAAAATGGGGTATGCTTTGCTCTTATCTTTGAAGATAAATAGTCCTCTGTGCTTCTTTCCCTTTCCACTTCGTAATACCTTAATCTTCAAGTCAGCTTCATCTGGAAATGTTCTTCCAATATCGACGGAGAAATTACCTAATGAGTCCGTGAACGTGGTTGTCTGGTATTGTACGAAGGGAGAAGAAAGAGAGATTTGGAGGGTGTGATCAGGCAGTCTGACGTAATTGTTTGCCCAATGTAAGTGAATAGGATTGTCCGAGGTAGAACTACTGATAGAAGCTCTCTCTGATTTTAGTCGCATAACTTGATCCAAAACCACATATCCATCAATCTGCAGTCCCTTTTCAGGTGTATAGCGTGGAGTGAAGGTTGTATCAACCATTGTACACCACTCGTAGCGTCGCCAACCCTGCACAAGCATCAGCAAATCGATGTCGGCAGCCATCGCACGAGAGCTCTTGTGCTGAAAATAGGAGTCTACATCTTCGATGAATCCCTTCAGGTCGGATGCCAATAGAAGTTCGCTGCGTATGTCGCGTGTATCGTAGGTGGCGGTGCGTTCATCAGCGTCGGTCACAGATAGAGAAAAGTAGCTGTGCGATGTGTGGCGGTAACTATTGTCGTTCACACTCATGTCGAGAGTTATCTCTTGGAAAGGCTCCACACATTCGGGCAGATGCTGTAGTGTGAGAGTGGCGGGTTTTACCATAGGAGATACGAAGAAGAGGCGGTCGGCCAATATCTCGCCACGTGCATTGTATAAGGTTAGTTCGTTTACTCCCGGCTGTAGCCTTTCGGAAGGTATACCTACAGCTGAGTTTCCATCAGTATCCACGGTAAGCGTGTCAAATGCGGTCAGAGCACCGCGACATTGCAGTGTCCAACCTAACAGTTCGCGTGGTGCATTGGGAGCAGCTAATACGCTGAACATGGCAGCTCCATTGGCAATAGGAGGAGACAGGCGCAATACGTAGCCGGTGTTCTCTGCTTGGGGGAGCTCGAAGCGATAGTCCTTATCTTTGTAGCTGACGTGAGCATAATATCTCTTTCCTACCTCGGGACAAAGGGAGAAAGTTCCACGTCCTCGGGCAAAGGTTTTGAAATCAATGATTCTATTATCCTTTTCTTCGGTAATATATCCTTTGATGTCACGTTTTCGCCCCCATTGGTCTACAACTTCAAAGGCTACAATGGAGGGAATGCCCTCAACCAGTGCACCTCCTTCGGGAAAGAAGGAAAGTTGCAGGTTGTCGGGGCGGATGTCGATTTCAGTCTCTTTGGGGAAAGACAACTTGGTATGCATCGGATAGAAGTCCATCTCCTCTTTGTAAACTCCAGGCTTCTCTGGGTGCATATATACTGGAAATACCCGCGAGAAAAGAGTGTGGTTCGGATGCGGCACTAAATCTGTTGCAAATTTGTCCATTTCTTTTAATGCTCTATTATAATAGCTATATGCATGGTCGTTCGTTTCTTGTATTATATTTTCAGAAACTATTCCGGAACCTACTTTTACTGCACCCTCCAAGAGAAGGCTTGCTCCCAATATTTTTTGTTTTACAGAATCATTCCCAAAGTTGAGCATATTGCGTGTATAGGCACGTATCTCATAATATCCCGTGCGGTAGTCTTCTTTCAAAGAAAACTCACCATGGCACATACCGTCAACGATGCGCAGTTTCTTATGCTCCATCTCCACACCTTTCTCATTGAGCAGCTCCACATAGAGCACCCCACTTGTCTCAGTGGGGCGCAAAGTGGTGGCATCCATCACATAGGCCTTAAACCAAATGGTATCGCCTATGAAGTAGCTGCGGTTGTCCATATGGAGGTATACCTTCTCCTGCGGGTATTCGCGGTTGAAGTCGATGATGTTATGCGGATATTGGGCCAAAAACTCAAAATGAGTTGCAGGTTTATTTGAATAGGCCTTAGCTACACTGAATAATAGAAGTAATATTATATTTCTGCGCAACTTAAATATCGATACTGAAAGAGCCCCTACAGCCATTTTCATTGTAATTATGGATTATACCTCCTGTTACACTATACGTCCTCCTTGTTATGCCATACGACTCTTCCAAACTTCCCGAGAAAGTAATATTAGATTGGCCGGAAAAGTTACAGGTAAGACTGGCAGACTCTGACAACTCATCGGGTATCATACTATCGCTATTACGTCCATCACTGCTCACAGAGAATTCACCCTTTAGTTGTTCATGTGCAAATTGTTTTGATGTATCCCATTTAATGTCTACTTTAAACTCATATGTCACTCGATTACTATTAGTAGGGCCATCATATTCATCAGTGCTCTTACTGCCACTCCAACTACTTTTCGAGTGTTTCTGGTGCTCTACTTCTTGAGTGGAAGAACGAGTCAAAAAAGAATCATTTCTTTTGTTTTGGAACGTAATATTACCGTTATGATCTTTTTTGGTTATCATTTCATACTCACCTTTTAGAGATGCCAAGGCTCTAAAATCTGCTTCAATATCTTTTATTGATAGTTTTTCCCCATAATAATCAGTATCTAAAGTAATGTTTAAATCATACATCTCAATTAATTGCCTAATTTTAGCAATCTCCTCCTCCGTATAATACCCATACTCCTCCGTAGTATATTCATCATACTCAGAGGTACAGCTCTGTAAACAAAATCCACATACAAACAATGTCAGTAGAGCTGACAATACTAAAAAACTTTTCTTCATTTTCTTTAAATGTTTTATAATTAATAAAATATTTTACTTAAAATCTGTTTCTTCAAGGATATAGCGCATCTCATCTTTCATCTCTGTTATCCGCGATGATGCTACCTTCACCTCCTTATCCATAATCTGCTGTGCCATCCGGCGTTGATCTTCAAACCTCCCCATCTTGCCATAAAGTTTGGCCAATTGATAAAGTGGGACGAAACGTACTGGGCACATAGCAGATGCTTTGCGTAAGTGCGCCTCAGCCAAACCATAATTTCCCATGTGCTCATGATTGGAGGCTGCGAGCAAATGAGTATCATAGTCGTTCATTCGCTTCATACACTTGCTGAGTACCTGTTGGCTACGATGATATTCACCGATATAGTTGAGTTCGGCCGCATAATTGTAAAGGAAATGCGGTGAATGTCTCAAATGCTTATATAATTCTTCATAGCGGGGCATTACATACCGTGTCTGGCCAGATAAGGAACGCATTGCGACATCGTACCACTCCACTTCGGCACGCACTGTGCGATATAACAGAGGGGACGCGGTGCAAGCACATAGGAGTGCCGTTAATGGAATTGCTGTACTATACGACGTAGTGTATAGGCTTCGTGAATATTTTGCCAAAAAGGCAATGACCATAATGAGCATAACCCATGCCAATGGATACTGCATAGGATAGGAGAATAAAGTAAAAGGAAACAAAGCAACCAGAATACCCAATAATGGTGAATAACCCAACTTTATGCAATACCGAAATGCAGAGCCAAGTGAGAGCAATACGATAACGACCAACAATACACCTATCACACCATATCGTACGGCAAGATGTAGCCATTCATTGAAGGGATGGTGGGTATTGTCAGCTAACCGCATAAAACGGCTATCGGGATGAGCGTCCAAGTAGGCAGCCTGATAATCCATGTATGCACGAGAGAACCCATAACGACCATGTCCCAACCAAGGGGCATCGGCAATCTGTTGGCTGGTGCAAATGGCTATATAAGAGCGGCCATCGGCTGAATCTTGCTTTACGAAATAGAAAAAGGCCAACAATACCACTACAACAAGTAATGAAAGTACCCACCTACGCCTGCTACGCTTGCCATAGGAACAATAAGCATATGCACTGACGCATAAGACTGACAGCCATCCCGTACGAGAAAAGGAAAGTATCAATGCCATCACTATGGCTGCCAATGCTACATATACCATATTGCACTGCCAACGATGCAGATTTGTTATGGTCAGGAGATATATGCCTATTGCGAATGTCAGAGACAAGGCTAAGGCATATCCCGCAGGATTATCAAAACTAGCTGTTACAGCTGTGTGCAATGGTTGATGATGAAGTACAGCAAGCACAAACTGAGCAATACCCCATATAGCAAGGGCAACTCCCATAGCAAGGAGAATACCCATACATATATCAAACGAGGATTTTTCAATAGATTGACGAAAGACCAAGTACATCAGCCCCAAGCATACCATGCGTAGAATTACTGGTTCGCTAAGCTCATTCCGAAAATAATCTGCTCCTAAGATATAAAGCAGGAATATGACAACGGCAAGATCAACTATACGCACATGAATGCGTTGCTTGGCAAGCACAACGAGTTGCAGAAAAGCTAAAAGTAATATTACACCACAACACCCAAACCATTTCATCATGATTCGGGAGTCGTGTATCATGTGTATGTCAAGCAGCGTACAGGATATAGCCAACAGAAAAAAGAGCATAATATACCCTATATGCTGCAATGACTGCCTTTGCATAATAATTCTGCAAATTAAAACTCTTACTCAATCTCGAACTCACCGCTATAGAGATACGCAGCGTCCTCTATCTCCAACTCATACACACCTGCAGGCAGGTTTGGCAATGTGACAACTGCACCTTGTGCACTATACACGCCTGTGTATACCACTGCGCCCGAAGCATTCACTACAGCAACCTCAAAGGTAGTACTTGATGCAAAGTCAATGGTTAGTACCTGGCCATCAATAGAGGCAGTGGGTAACAAGACCTCGCTACGACCTTGCGGACGTTTTATCACTTCTATTTCAATAGGCGTCTCTTCCGCGAAACTAGAAAGTGTGCAAGCAAGCATCACTACAAACATAAATACTTTTTTCATCATATTATAAAAATTAAAAGTTTCGCTACAAAAGTATGCCTTCTGTAGCGAATAAGACGAAAAAAAATAGTGACAAAATAGTGACAATTTTCACCCCAAGCTTTCATTCAGTCCTGGGGGGGGGGGGTATTAATATTCTATATATCAGGAATTTACGGATTCTTCATAAATAAAGACAAAATATCCTCGGGAAGTTTGTTTACAAGACGCTTTTTGCGCTGATTGACCACATTATCACTGGAGGCTGCCAGGCACTCGCGGATAACACCGGTGGAATATCCTAACGCCATGTAGATGCAGAGATGGATATCTTCGGCACTGAGTTTGCTGCTGTGCTTGGCTGCTTCGTCACGCAAGTTGGTCTTGACATTGATGAAGCAATGCTCCAATGCTTCTGCCAGTTGCTCTCGCTCCTTGATGGTGAAGGAGGGGATGTCCTTGCTGCGTTGCTCACTCAAGAGCTGTAAGTGCTGGGCCCAACGGTTCTGCTTGAAGAGGGCAATGCTCTTGGCAAGATTGTCGCGATAAAGTGTTACTATCTGCTCGCGGGTGAGCGAGCCATTGTCGCGCTGATCCTCGATGGATTCGTACATTTTGTAGATTTTTGCTTGGTTGCGTTGCAGCTCTTTCTGCAAACGGAGGTAGTGTTGCTTACGACGTCGCTCAATAAGGAGCATACCGATGGTAATGGCAGCTAATAGGCATACGACAATAAGAGTTGTACGGTGCATAAACCTACGATGATGATCCGACAGCTCGCGCTGATGCAGCTCCATTGCATGCGCGGTGCGGATATCGTCAATCTCGGAACGTCGCTCGATACGCTTGATGGAGTCGCCCATCTCTTCGAAGCGCTTGATATAGTCATAGAGTTCAGGCTGGGCTGTCGAATCTAATGTTAGATATAGCAGACTACGGGCACAATTGTATTGCAGGTATACCTCATCATAGCCCTGCATAGCCAATTCGTAGTAGTATCTAGCGGTGTCACTGTTCTCACGAGACTCTGCGATACGTCCCTTAAACCAGTAGATTCCATCAACATTACCTGCACCATACAATGCGATAAGTTGGTCAAAATAGGTATCGGCCTTGTCATAATCTTTAGAGAAAGTATACTCAATCTTTCCCAAATCAAAAAGGATTGTCCCTAAACTTTGCTTGTTCATCTCTTCACGATATACCAAGAGATGCTCCAATATCTCACGAGCCTGCTCGGGTTGTCGCTTATGGATATAGGCTCTGGCCAATCCAATATCTGCACATAGATGGTCATATCCCTTTGAAACATCGTGAAATGCTGAGTATGCAGCCAGCGCTTCATCGACCATATTCTTATCTAAATAATGTTGACCGAGGTTCTGATAACACAACCGATGGTATCGCACAGTGGTATCAGGAAAGAGGCTCTGCGCCTGCAAGTATGCTTCTACAGCACCGGCATCGTCTCCCAGTTCTGTATTTACGCAGCCGAGGGAATACCAAGCCATGGCGGCGCGGTAGTTCTTCCTGTTCGTATTATAATAGTCGGTAGCGTAGCGGATGAGGGTGTCGGTGGTGAGGGGTACGTAGCACTTGTAGTCGGCCTGCGTGCGCAGGATGGCATAGAGGGCACGAGCCTCGCCACGGAGCGTGGCGAAGGGGATGCTATCGAGACCTTGCCGCACGAGATGGGGCACACTGTCAATCTGTGCCTCCAGCGCCTGCAGTTGGCGCATACTGATGCGACCGCCACACCCCATGCAGAGGGTGGCAAGCAGCAGGCTATATATCATGGTGCGCAGTTTCATACTGCGAAGATAGCATTTAATTCTGAGTTGTTGTGCAAACGAGTGGACAAAAATTTATTTACTTACGCAGCGCCGACGCTTTCATACCGCGCGGCCCATAACAGACAAGGCGGGTAAGAACCTTACCCGCCCTGCTTGTCAAGATGTAACGTGATGTATTACTTTACAAGAATCTTCTTGCCACCACAGATGTAGAGGCCGCTGGGCAGACCTTCAAGTGAGTCGCTCACCTTCTGGCCGCAGAGGTTGTATACGGCAGCGGGAGCCACGCCCTCGGTTACTACCTGCTCGATGCTGGTGACATCGTCGATCGACATCGAGCCGTAGTAGTAGAGGCGGAAGTTGTCGAAGATGGTCCAGTAGGATGACGCTGAACTGGTCTGACGGATACCGATCTTGAGGTCGGCGGCCTTTGTCTGGTTGAACAGAAGCGAGTTCTCGTAGTATCCCTTGGTAAAGTAGGTGGCACTTGAGGCCATGGTGTTGGGCACATAGGCTGCGGGCGAAGACACCGACTGATCATCGCTATGCAACTTGGTCTTGCTTGCGCCCTCGGCCAGGTGACAGAGCTTGGTGTTGGCCGTGCCAGCATAGAGGTAGGCCACTACGTTGTTCTTGCCGTTCTGGTAGTCGGCATAGGTAGCGGTGTATGAACCCGGACGGTTGAAGCCCTTGGCCTTGAGGTCGTAGGTACCTGCGGGCAGACCATTGATGGTCTGGTTGAAATCGAATGTCTTCTCGTAGAACTCCATGGCAGAGTTGGCAATGGTGCCTGCACCTGCCCATCCCTCACCAGTGGTGATAGCTGCATCGGCGATGAGGAAGGTGAGGTCGAACGGATTCTCCACGCTTGCGGGAGTAACACTACCAAGGAAGTTCATACCGTCCTGACGGAGGCTCTTGCAAGTTGCCTGCAAGGTTTCGAGGGTGGCAGTGGCATCGGCAGCCACAGCCTCAGCGGCACCGAGCGCCTCGTCGAGGGCTGCATCAGCACCGGTGACATCTTCGGTATGGGCGGTCTTGGCCATCGTGCGCAAGTTCTTGATGAGCTCCTTCAGCTCATTAACTACTGAGACGCGTGCAGCCTCATCGAATGCCTTGGTCTCCTCAGCGGTGAGAATCAGCCAGTGCTGGGCTGCTGCATCGGCAGCGATGTCGAAACTGGTGAGCGACACGCCACCACCGGCCGAAGCGGTCATGGCATTGGCCCAGTCGCCTCCATTGGCGCGCAGTACCCAGTAGCCACGTACGTTGATGGCGGAAGTGCCACTACCAACCTTCACATCTCTGCGGCCTGTCATGAGATGGAACTTCTCGGCACTGGTGGGTGTCTCGCGTGCTACGGTCTTGAAGGTGGAACCGCTGAGAGCGATATATTGCCCTGTAGCCGCATTGCGGAACGAGTAGTGCTGTACCTTGGGGTCGAAGCTGAGGTACCATGCAAAGTTGTCGTCGGCAGCCACATCGGCCGATGTAGCCTCGCTCCATTTCAGTGCGGTACCCTCTACGGTGAGGTACGAGGTATTGAGACCATAGCTGGCGCTCTCGTTCTTGATGTAGTATTTCACTTCATCGTCGTGATCGAAGGTGTAGGCCGGCGATGCAAAGGTACCGTTGGTGGGCTGCAAGCCATCCTCGTGGAGGCCCTGGATGATGAGGGCGTTACCATAGTAGAGGAAGTCGGTGCCATCGTCCTCGTGGGCGCCGTTGATACCGTAGGGCCACATGTGCGTGCCGTCGCCACGCATGGTTTCGGTGGTGTTGTTGTTCCAGAACTGCAGCACCTGGTTGGCGCGCGAGCCGGTCCATGCCCCACCCTGCATGATGGTGCTCCATGTCCAGTGTGTACCCACACCCACGCCGTGGGCGGCTTCGTGCATGATGGTACCGGTGCGCTGGTACGAGGCGTTAGGGCCTACGCGCATCCATCCGCCATATGAGCAGTCGGCCGTGGGCGTGCCCGAACCGTAGTTGCCGGTGAGGTGGAAGCCGTGCAGACTGATAAACATGTTCCACACCTCCATGCCATAGCGTATGGCACCTGAGATGCGCTCGTTCTCCTCGGCGCTACCGCCATTGTTCCACGACCATGTCATGCCTCCCTTGGGGATGGTGATAATCTTGATTTCGTCGCCATAGGCTACCTGGTAACCCTCGGTCACCACGTAGGGGCGGGCATAGTATACGGTCGATGGCTGCATATTGTCCATGATGTAGATGCGGCCATTGTTGTCGAAATAGCGTGTAGAGCGCTGGTCGTCCACCGTGGGTGCCTTCTCCGTAGCGTAGCAGAAGCCTGCCTCGCGCAACTTGGCTCCATTGAGGTTGTAGGTGAAGCGGCCGAAGGCCATCACCGAGCCACGCGCATAGCGCTTGTCGGTTTTCGTGATGGTGGGCACGGGACCTGTGGGTTCACCCAGCATATAGTTGAATGCAGCCTGGTCGAGCAATTCAATTTGGTGTGCCAGTTCCTCGTAGGTGGTAGCGCCATCGGCATAGGCTGCCTTGGCGGCATTGATGGCGGCCATGAAGTCCTCGGCGCCCAGGCCCTGTCCGTCGCCATACTGAGTCTCGGCCAGTTCGATAGCGGCCTGCAGCGCTGCGTAAGCATCGATAGAGACCTGAGCAGCCTCGGTAGCCTCGCGCAACGGGGTAGACACCTTGATGTAACCTGCGGTGCTGCCCTTGCCCAACTCCTCCTGAGCCGCTGCAATGCGAGCCTGGAGGGTTTCCTGTGTGACGGTGTGCATCTTCAGATGGGCGAGTGCGGTAGCTGCATCGATGTAGCGCTGCAACTCGGCGGTGTAGTCGGCATCGCTGCCGCCTACATAGTAGAGACGGAAATTGTCCACAGCAATCCAGTTACCTGAGGCCTCTATGGCAAGGAAACCGATGGTGGCATTGCTCTCGATATTGGTAAAGGTGAGGGTATAATCGTTGGTCTTGTCAACAGATAGTTTGGCATCGTTGGCCACGATCCATGCACCGCTCTGCGATGCATTGGTGGCGTTCTGCTGTATGTTCTGCGCTGCTGCCACCAGCTGGTATACGCCCATATCGAGTCCCTGCACCATCTGAAGTGCCTGCGCGTCGCCCACCTTGTTGCCCGAGCCGGTCCACTTCTCTAAGTATACCGAGCCCGCCTTCTTGGTGAACGAGGTGTTGGTCTGCGTAGCCAGATTGGCCGTGTTCCATCCCTCCTTCTGCTTCTCGAAGCTGGGGTTCACGATGAGATCAGTCTTATCGATGGGGTTCTCTACCGATGCATTGGCATAGCGGTAGCTCTTCATTGCCAGGAGCAAGGCATCGGATGCATCCTTCACATCCTTGTTGGTAGCCTCGGCATTGCCATACACCTCTGTGGCTGCAGCAATAGCAGCCTGCAGGTCGGCAGCACCTATGCCCGTGCCATCGGCATAGAGGACGGTAGCCTCATCGATGACGGCCTTCAAGCTGGCAGCGAGTTCGTCTCGGCTCAACCCCTTGTAGAAGAGGCGGAAGCCCTGCCAGTTGACCCACTGGGCGCTGCTGGTCACGGCATACTTGATGGCCATGTTGCCTGCTGCGTCGACCACAATGTCGCGTGCCCATGCCATGGCATCGCCATGAGCGAGCGCCTGTCCGCACGACTGCATGCCGTTGGGTTCAATCTTGCCGTTGCGCGACACCCAGTTGTTGTCTGTAGCGTTGGTTACACCGTAGTCGATGGAGCCCATGAGCGGGGTCTTACCCGTATATTTACCCTTATTGGTGGTGACAGTGAGTGTGGGGGCGCTGCCCGAGCCATCCTCACGGTAGAGTGAGTGGAAGCCGAGGTCGTAGGTTCCCAAGGGGAGTGTTGCCTCCTGCTCCAAGGTGAAGGTGGCGTGGTATACCTCAAACTCCTCCCATCCGAAGGCGGGCGAACCGTTATGCCAGGGGGCTGCCGAAGCATTGCCCACCATGTCGGCATTGTCGAGCATGAACGATACCTCCAGGGGCTCGGTGATGTCGACACACACGCTGCTGAAGAGCTTGCGTGCTGCAGCCGTGAGGCTCTCCTCGGTGGCGTCGGCTGCGGTATAGGCTTCCAGTGCCTCGGCGAGGGCTGCGGCATGCACATCGGCCTTGCCCGATGCCTGCAGAGCGTCGTACACATCGTACAGCTGCTTGCGGCTCTTGTAGAGGCCATACTTACCATTAGTCACGTTGCTCTCCTTGATGAAGGCCCATGCGGTCTGCCCTGATCCGTCGGTGAGCGTGAGGTGTCCGCCATAGGTCCACGACACGTCGAGCATCTTCTCATACGCTTCATTGGTGAGCGTATACACGCGGCTACCCTCCTCGACCTCAGCATAGGTAAAGTAGGCATTGGTGGACTTGTTGATGACCACGTCGCCTGCCTTGTCGCTGGGGCATGCAATGTAGTAGCTGTTACCCTTCTCCTTGTTGCGCATGCGCAAGCGGCCGTCAGTGGTAGAGAACACGTACGACTGGTTCGGAGTAGAGGCGGTGTAGTCGCCATTGGTGAGGCGCGCGGCACAAGCCTGCGTGTTGCTGGTCATACCATACATGAGGAACGCATCGGCCTCCACGTTGTAGACATACACGATGTCGGTCGATTTCAGCGTAGTGAGGTCCTCACCCGGCACAGCAGGAGCGGTCCACACCTGTGCCTGCACTGCCATGGCAGCCACCAGGCACCAACCCAGAAGTAATGATTGCTTTTTCATGATTCTTTATTACTGATTATGTGAATATCTTTACATTTCTTGACAAAGTTACAAAACATCTGCTCCCATGCAAAGAAATCAGGAGAAAAATGAGGGTACATAAGACAAGCCCCTCTGCATTGCTATTCCTTAGGGCAATGCAGAGGGACTTCATAGGGAAAAGCGGGACGATATGCCTACTTAATCACCATCTTACGTCCGTTCACGATATAGAGGCCGCGAGGCAGTGTATGGAGTTGCTCCGTATCGATGCGAACCCCTTGAAGGGTGTAGATGCCCATGGGGACCGATACGGGATCCTGCCCGATGCTTTCGATATCGGTGGTAGCGTATGAGGCCAGCTTCACCTTCTCGGCCCGGAATTCCTGACGGCCGGGACTGTTGAGCAGGTCGGCCTGCCACCCGAGCAACACCTCCTGAGGCTCATCAAGCGTGAAGCGGATGCCCCAGTACTCACCATCGGCACGGCAGTCCATAAGGGGCATATGAGCAATGGCATAGTCGGGGATATCGGTGGTGGCGAGGGGCTCGCCGGCTGCAAACACATAGGCATTGGTGATATTATCTACGGTATTGTAGATAGCACCGAAGAAGTATGTACCGGCATCCAATGCTACACGGCGGTATACACGGGCATTGGTGATATCAGAGGTTTCGGGAGCGTTCTGCTTGTCGTCCCATACGCCAAGTGTAAGGTTGTCACGTCCAGGCCATTTATCGAGTCCGCCACGTACACCCTCCGAATTGGAGGGGATGCCGTAGTTCTCTACGGTCCAATAGAGGGGCGTACCGAAGCGGTCGTCGCCGCCCTCCTTGCGGGTAAATCCGTAGATTTCCACAAGGCCCTGCTCAGTAATATCGGTAGCATCGGTGGCATCGTAGGTGGTTCCCTTGATGCGTCCTGCATTGAGGAATGCGTCGTAAGCCTTCGTGAGTGCTTCGTAGGCAGCGACAATCTGCTCTACCGATGCATTCGCGGGTACTTGGCGTGCCTCGGATATAGCCTCCTTCAGCGCATCGAGGGTTGCTGCCGTATAATGTCCGGTGTTGTTACCCACCTTGACCACCTCGGCCTTGGCCGACAACTCCCCGATGAGCTCCTGTAGTTTGCCGTGATTCATATCGTTGTAGAGGTAGAGGGCTACCTCCTCGGCGCGGATTTCCTGTGTAGACGAACCACTGGTGAGGTCCATCTGGAAGCCGATATAAAGATCGGTCTCTTCGGTTAGAGTGAAGTTGAGTCCGTACAAGGTGAGGTTATTGGTGGCCTCGGCGATGGAATAGAATGCGAGCGCATTGCCGGGAATCTCATAGGTATCATGCAGCTCGGCAGAAACAAACATGTAGGCGTTGGGGCTTACCTGATAGCAAGCGTTGAAGGCTGCTCCAAAGTAATACTTGCCGGGTGCGAGATGTATCTGGCGATAGATGCGTGCATTGGCAAGGTCGCCCTCCCGGTTGCTGCCGGCATCGTTCCATACTCCCAACATGAGGGCATCTCTGCCCTCATATCTGTCGAGGCCCTGCTTGACGCCATCGCCTCCGTTAGGTATATTAAAGTTCTCGACAGTCCAATATTCAGGTTTGCCAAAGCGCTGCTCCCCACCCTCAGCACGCGTAAAATCGGATGCCTCGATGAGGTATTGCTCTGTAACATCCTCGTAAGGCATGTTGGCAGGCGCACCGCCGGGATTCCTAGCTTGGGCGAGGTAGGACTCCCACTCCTCCTTCACCTGATAGTATAGAGCGTTCTCCTCCTCGGGGGTGAACGAGCCAATCTGATCCATCAGCTCATAGCATCTGTCATACATCGCTTGCCATGCTGAGCGGTTGTAATAACCTGTATTGTCGCCCAAGAGGGGCTCCATCTCGTAGAGCACGGCATCCATCTCGTAGAGCAGGTCGTCAAGACCGGTGTCGGGCAACGAGTAGAGTGCCACGATCTCAGCACGGAACTCCTGTGTGGCGCTGCCACTTGCAAGATTTGCCTGGAAGCCGATGTAAAGTTCGGTTTCCTCCTTCAGCTCAAACCAGAGTCCGCACAACTGTTTGTCCTCACTTGCCAGAACAATGGGGTAATAGGCCATAGAGGCTTCGGGGATGTCGGAAGTGTTGAGCAATCCGGTCGATACGAACATGTATGCATCGTTGCTTATGCCATAGCGGGTATTGAAGCCTGCTCCGAAGTAGTACTTGCCTTCAGCGAGGCGTATCTTGCGATAGATACGGGCATTGGCGAGGTCACCTTCCTGATTGTTTCCGGCATCGTTCCACACGCCTAACATGAGGGCATCGTTGCCGGAATAGCGGTCAAGTCCCTGCTTGACTCCATCACCACCATTGGGTATATTAAAGTTCTCGACAGTCCAATATTCAGGTTTGCCAAAGCGGGCGGTGCCCTCGGCACGGGTAAAGTGGGAAGCCTCAACGAGATACTCTTCGGTGATGTCGGTATAGTCGGCACCGGCAAACTTACCGCCCTTATTTACTCCGTTCTTCTTGAAATCCTGGTACACTGCCAGCAGGGCGTCCGTAGCAGCCTTCACTTCAGTGTCTGAAGCATTCGCGTGCACGTCTTGGGCTGCCAGCAATGCTTCGCGCAAGGTGGGCAGAGCGAGAATGCTGGGCTTACCTGTATTGGTGAAACTGGCTATGGGCTCTACCTTGGCAATGTAATCCTCTACGCTCTTGATGACGGCTTGCAACTTCTCGTACGCAGTCACGGCAGCCTCCTCCACTGTGATGACAAATACAGGAGCGATCTCATTGCAACGTGTGGCAGGGATGGTGACGGTGAGTCCATCTACGCTTTGTGTGTATGCCACATCACCATGACCCAGCAACTTTACGGATGAGACCTTGCCGCTGTAGTATTCAGAAATGATGGAGAAGCACTCGAAGGTGAAGTCGCCCGCACCGGGCCATGCCATGATGGTGGCATATACCTTTCCATCCTTCTGCACATAACGTACATCGCGTGACGAGTAGTTCTGTCCTTCGTTGAATCCCTGCGCATTCATGGGGTTACTGGCTTCTGCCAAGGGGCCCTCACCAAAGGTCTTCCAGGTGCGGGTTCCATAGATAGACTCGCTATTCTGGTCCATCCAAGCCTTGATGTCGGCCAGGATAGCCTGCTCCTTCTCGTCGATGGTACCATCGCTGCGCACGGGCACCGAAAGAAGCAAGTTGCCATTCTTTGAGACAATGTCGACCAGCATGCGCACCACCTGGGCTGCACTCTTGTAGCTATTGTTATTATACACGGCTTGATCGTAGTGCCAGCTACCGATACAGGTACAGGTCTGCCAATACTTCTCCTGCATACGGTCGGGGATACCACGCTCCACGTCCCACAGCATGTAGTTCTTCTGGTCGGTATCGAGCTGCTTACCGGTCACCACCACCTGGGGCGTGCCGCCATGCTGCGCCGCACTGGTATTGTAGTAGTGTGCAAGGATATTCTTACCTATATTATCGTCGCAGCCATAGAAGGGCATGGCGGTATCATCAAAGTAGATCATATCGGGCTGATAGTCGTTGATGCACTGCAGCACGCGGTTCTGGAACTTCATCTTATACTCCTCCGTGGGGAGCGAAGCACCGTTCTGCCATTCCCACTGGCTATGTATGGTGCCCGACTCGCGCCAGCCATTGCTGGGCACGTGATTCTGTGCATAGAGTTCTTGGGGGTCGTAGCCCTTCCACCACTTTTCGGTGCCATCGGCATTGAGCTTGTAGCCATCCTCCTTGGTGAGGTTGCCATCATAATCCTGCGAGGGCTCCAGCCAGGTCCACGCGTGGCTGGCGTGCATGCTCACACCGAGAGGGAGACCCGCCTTCTTACATGCGTCGCTCCAACCCTTCAGGAGGTCGCGCTTGGGACCCATATTCACCGAGTTCCACTCTTGATAGGGGCTATCCCAAAGGTCAAAGTTATCATGGTGGTTACCCAACGCCATGAAGTAGCGTGCACCAACACTCTTATAGAGGTTCACGAGGGTCTCGGGATTCCAGTTCTGCGCCTTCCAGTCGTTGCAGAGTTCCTTGAGTCCAAACTCGGCAGGGTCACCAAAGTGGTCCCAGTGCCAGTTCTGCTGGCCCGAGCCCATATAGTACATGAAACGGGCATACCAGTCGCCTGCCTCGGCATGACACTGCGGTCCCCAGTGTGCCCATATACCAAACTTGGCATCCATAAACCACTCGGGGCATTCCCACTCGCTGAGCGATTTCCACTCAGGGTTGAAGCTACCCGTCTGCACCTCTACATTGCTCTGCTGAGCCGACATTGATAAGCCTACCATGGCCAACATAGCCAATAAATAACGTCTCTTCATACACATATAACTGTCAATCATTTATACTATTTACACAACGATGTTGCAAAGCTACCCTATTTTCCATATAAACAATAACAAAATACTCCACAATGATAGGACAATATTGACAATTTAAGGGTTAAGGGTTAAGGATTAAGGGTGCCTTTTCCTGAATAAGGTTTACACTAATTAGCCTATATTGTAATTAGTCATACTGAATAATTTGACAAATATAACTAAAAAACTTTGTCCTATTGCAAAAAAACTTTACTCCGAAAAACTTGCGATGGTCAGTGAAATATTGTATCTTTGTTTCACTTAAAGAATCCAGACAGACACACCTCACCTATCGTCTACAATGACTGACAAACAAGAGCAATCTGCAGATGGATAAAACAGTTAATCATATGAAGAAACTTTTTGCACTTCTCTTTGCCATGGTGGGCAATGCGCCCCTAATGGCCGACAAGATTGCCCCATCGGTGACACTGCCCGAAGCAGGCAAGCCTGAGCATGTATATACCATGACCAGCGGTAATGGTGTCACCTCCAATGCCCTCACTGCCCCCACACAGACCGAAGCCAACTATGGCCAATTTGCCTTCTACTCTGCCGGCATGGAGAACGTCTACTACATTTACAGCCGCACAGTCAACAAGTGGCTCAGCTATACCAAGGCTGCAAGCTACAACGACGGCAAGGACTTTATCCAAATGAGCGACACCCAAGTGGAAGGCGCCTACTTCAAGGTAGACAATTACAGTGGTGACTTCTATCAAATCTCTCCCTACACCATATCGGGTACAATAAGCAAGTACTTGAACTGGTACCAAGGAGTAAATGGTAACCCCTATGACAGCGACCACACCTTGGGCCTCTATGGAACCAATGGCGCGGGTGACGGCGGTAGCCGCTACACCTTTACCGAAGTGGTTATCGCAGAGCGTACCTACACCATCAGCATCCCCCACGGACATACCCTCAAGATTGGCGACAACACCTATAAGGATGGTGACAAATATACCATCGAAGGTGCCGTGAATAGAGGCGACATCACCGTGGTTGCTCCCGAAGGTGAGTTTGCCACCGTAGTTGTCGATGATGAGGCTTGCACCATCACCGTATACTTCGCTACACTCCCCACACAGCCCGAGACAGTTGTTTACACCCATGCCGTGCTCTTTCCCGCACAGCAGGAGGCCGTAGGCGCTGCCAAGCTCGCCGAGGAGGATGGCGTATACACCTTGAGCAACAATGTGCTGGCCGCCTCATTCATGCGATTGGGCAATGCCATCTACTTTGCTGGATCTGAGGCTATGGATCTCGTGGCCGGCACCGAAATCTTCACCGTAGCCTTCGGCAATGGCGACAATGTGGCTGCCTCAGCCATGACCCTCAAGAGAGTAGAGGTGAAAGACCTCGAAGCCAAGGAGGGTGCCATCGGTGGTGCCGAGCACTTTGCCGGTAAGGCACTCGTGGCCAACTACGAATACGCCTATAAGGACAGCCTCGTGGCTATCGAGTGGCGTGCCGTGCTGCGCGACGGCAGCCACTACCTGCGCACCGAGATGGAGCTCAAGGGCGTAAATGATGTGGACATGTTCAACGTAATCCCCATGATCTACAACGTAGACACCAGGAAAGCTGGTTCAACTCCTGCTGTAGTGGGCAACACTCGCGGTGCCGTGCTCATGAGCAACAAGATCTTTGCCGGTCTTGAGACTCCCACGGCCTACAACACCGTAGGTGGTGCTACAGGTGAGGAGGACAAGTGGAACCTCACCACCACAGTGCCCGACGTAGCGCTCACTGCTGCATCGTGGGTAAAACTGACTCAAGAAGAGGCTGATGTGGTGAAGCGTGTCGAGGAGGCTACTGGCGCTACCTACCCCAACCTCTTGGCTTACAAGCAGACAAACATCGAGCTGAAGAAGGGTCAGAAGGTAGAGGTGAAGGTACAATATAAGAGTGGTAACCACCGCCTCAACTTCGGTGGTGCCGACCTCTTGGCTGAGAATGGCGACATCGCTGCCAGCGACTATCACAAAGGCTACTCAGGCAACAGCCACGACAAGAACGTGTTTACTATGACAGCTCCCTATGATGGGACCTTCACTATCCGTGTTATCGTAGAGAACAAGAGCGAATCGATTGACGCAACCAGCACCCTCAGCACGAAGGTCTATACCGTCAAGGAAGGGGTTGTGGTAAATGCTGACATCGTAGGCATCCAGGGACGCTGGAGCCGCAATACCACACTCGCTGCAGGTGAAACCTGGAAGGTGGCAGCCGTAGTGGGCCTCATCGCTCAGGATGGAACCGAGGCCGACGAGAATATCCACAACACACAGAAGCGACGCTCATTCCTCGCCTATTCAGAGCGCGAGCGTGCAGTGCCTTGGCGCGCAATGCCCATGTACCTCACATGGTATGAGTTGCAGATCAACCGCAACAACGCTAACCCTGGTCGAGAGCACCTCGACAATACGAAGGTAGACGATGTGCTCGACGTGATGACTCACTGGAAGAGCCACTTCTATGACCGTTATGGCACAACTCCCAAGATATTCATCATCGACGATGGTTGGGACAAGTATGGCGAGTGGACCTTCCACGAGAGCTTCCCCAACGAGATGCGCGACATGTCTAAGGTAGCCAAAGAGATGGGGGCAGGCATCGGTGCATGGCTTGGCCCGGTAGGCGGCTATGGGAATAGCGGTGGCCACCGTCGTAACTACTGGAGCGACAAGGGAGGCATGCAGCTCTCTAACCCTCGTTACTACAAGGTATTCAAAGATGCAGCATACAACCTCGTATGTAATCAAGATGGCGCAGAAGGCTATCAGCAGGATAGCGACAACTACGTATTCTTCAAGTTCGACGGTATCTCCGGTCAGTTCTCTTCTGTTGGCCCCGATGGTGGCGACACTGGCAACGAGAATGCCGAGGGTATCATCCGTCTTGAGCAGTACGTGCGTGAAGAGTTGCGCGAGGATATCTTCTTCAACACCTCAGTAGGTACCTGGGCATCGCCCTTCTGGTACCAGATTACCGATGCTACATGGCGTCAGGAGAACGACCACGGACGTGTGGGCGACAACAACATTAACCGCGAGAACTGGATTACCTATCGCGACGAACTCGTATACCGCAACTACGTAACCGCTTCGCCCATCTGCCCCATCAACACGTTGATGACCCACGGATTCATCTTTACCAAGTTTGGCCCTCCCGCTGGTGACAGCCGCGAATATATCCCCGTACGCAACGAGCTTCGCGCAGCTTTCCTATGTGGTTCAGGTATGGTAGAGCTCTACAACGACTACGACCTGATGGACGCAGTCAATGGCGGTGCCCTCTGGGCTGATCTCGCTGAGTGCATCGCCTGGCAGGAACGCAATGCCGACGTACTCCCCGATGCACACTGGGTAGGTGGCAACCCCTGGACCGGCTCTAAGGCCGAGGTATACGGCTGGGCTGCTTGGAACGGAACAAAGTCGTCACTTGCTCTCCGCAATGGCGCCAACGCTGAGCAAACCTATAAGTTTACCTTGCGTAAGGCACTCAATATCCCCGCCAACGTGAAGGGCAGTATCATCCTGCGCAGCGCATTCGGCGACCAAGCCGCTCTCGAAGGCCTCACCGAGGGTACAGCTATCGATATCGACACCGAGCTCGCCGTGAAGCTCCCCGGAAGCAGCATCTATGGCTTTGAGGGTATCGATGCCAAGGCTACCATCAATAAGGTGGAGAGCATCACACTCGCCACTGAGAACGACGCTAAGAGCGTAGAGGTAAACAAGACCTTGGTGGTGACAGCTACACTCAACGATGATGTGACATTCCCCACTATAGAGTGGACTAGCAGCAACCCCGAACTGGCAACCGTAACAGGTGGCCTCGTAATACCTCACAAAGAGGGCGAGGTGACCATCACTGCCACTGCCAAGGACGGATCGGGCGTGTCGGCCAGCATCACCCTTACCATTGCACCTAAGGTGGTAGAGCCCTATGCTACCAACTTTGACAAGAACGCCAATGCCACACGTAGCGACCGTATGATCAGAACAATCACCCTTACCGAGGAGGAAAGGGATGCACAGACTATTACCATCGGAGTGGTCAAGCCCTATATGGACAAGTCGGCCGATGAGACTTGCCTGCTCACCTGCACCGCTGGGAGTACCTTGACTACAACTTTTGACATCAATGGCGGTTGGATGAACGGCTATGTATACATCGACCTGGATAACGACCAGCAGTTTTCCTTCCATGACGGACAGCTCGACCAAAGCGACACAGATGTGATGAGCTACAGCTTCTATTCGGGAAACTTCAACGACGACAGCAAGGGAGTAAACTCTGCCGGCAAGTCGCTTACAGGTGGTGCCCGTAATACCATGCAGTGCCCCTCGTTTGTAGCACCAGCCAAGCCCGGAGACTATCGCATCCGCTTCAAAATGGACTGGAACAGCGTAGATGCTGGCGGACAAATGGCCGCCGATGGGACCTGCACTGGCAACAACGGCATCCTTGCCAATGGAGGTGCTATCATAGACGCTACCCTACGCGTGACTGAAGGCACAGGCATTGTCCACGCCACCCGCAACACGCCACCCTCAACCGAAGTATATGACCTGCAAGGACGCAGCCTAAGCGGAACGTTACAAAAAGGCATCTACATACAGAACCACAGAAAGATTATCAAGTAGGCTTGATATATGGAGATAAGGCCCCCCAAAAAACACCGCCACATGAACATACCTATCGAGTCGCTCAATCTGCTGACGCTCAACGTGGGATTTGCCCGCCACCATGCCGACTGGAACTGGCAGGGGGTGTCGTCGCCCTTCACACGCATATTCCTCGTCACCGAAGGGCGCGCATGGCTGCATCTGCCCAAAGGAGAGATAGAGCTGCGCCCCGGATATGCCTACATAGTGCCTGCATACACCACGCACAGCTACCAATGCGACGGCGACTTTGCACTATACTACCTGCATGTGTATGAGGGATTCAAGAATGTAACTGACGTGTTTGACGTTTATGAGTTTCCCACGGAGGTGAAGGTGGACCCCATATATGAATCGCTCTTCGCCTCGGCCTGCCGGGCCAACCCCGATGCCGGACTGCCTGCAAGCAATCCCACATCGTATGATAATGACACGCGATTCTACGACTATGTGGACAAGTACCGCAAGCTGGCGCTGCACGAGCGCATGGCATTGCGCGGCTTCACGCTCATGCTCGTGGCCCGATTCCTGGCGCAGGCACAACCCCGTATGTGGGCAAAGGACGAGCGCATCGTGCGCGTCATACACTATATTGGAGACAATCAGAACAAACACATCGATATGGACGAGTTGGCAACAATCGCCTGCGTGGCCAAGTCCTATTTCATACGCCTGTTTACCGCGGCCCTGGGCATGTCGCCCATACGCTATGTAAACCGCAAGAAGATAGAGCGGGCACAGCTGATGCTGATGACCGAGCAGACACATGTGAAAGAGGTAGCCTTCCGTTTGGGATTCGATGACCATTCCTACTTCATCCGTCTGTTCAAGAAGACTACCGGACTCACGCCCAACGAATACCGCCGCCGCTATGGATATAAGCGATAGCAGAATCCTGTTTTTCCCAAAAAAATAGATTACCTTTGCAATAGAATCATCAACATAAACACTACAATACAATGAAAGGATACCAAGCAAAACAGCACCCTGTGCCCGTGAAGCGATACTGCCGCACGATGGAGCTGAAACCCGATGATGCACTCATACGCGAATATGTACACCGACACAGCGAAGGTGAATCGTGGCCCGAGATACTACAGGGCATACGCAGCGTAGGCATACTGGAAATGGAGATCTACCTACTGGGCAACCGCCTGTTTATGATCGTGGAGACACCCGTAGACTTCGATTGGGACAGCGCCATGGCACGACTCGCCACCCTACCCCGCCAGCAGGAGTGGGAGGACTTCATGGCTATCTTCCAACAGTGCAACGAGGGCGACACGGCCGACGAGAAGTGGAAGATGATGGAGCGCATCTTCTTCCTTTACGACAAGTAGGCAGCGGGAAGCGACAAGGCATACAGGATTGCCCTATTGAAGGCAACGAGAAAAAAAGGAGAGAGAGACAGCTGGCTGTCTCTCTCTCCCGTATATCGCAATGGATGTTCCGTATTAGCCCTGGATAGCAGCTACACCGGGAAGTACCTTACCCTCGATAGCCTCGAGAAGAGCACCACCACCAGTAGAGATGTATGAAACCTGATCGGCCAAACCGAACTTGTTAACACATGCTACAGAGTCGCCACCACCGATGAGTGAGAAAGCACCCTCAGCAGTTGCCTTGGCGATAGCCTCGCCGATAGCGCGTGAGCCTGCAGTGAAAGCATCGCACTCGAATACACCGGCAGGACCGTTCCAGAGGATGGTCTTAGCGCCCTCGATAGCAGCAGCAAAGGCCTTCTGGCTCTCTGCACCAGCATCAACACCCTCGAAACCTGCGGGAATCTGGTTAGCGGGACAGGTGATGATCTCAGCACCCTCCTTAACACTCATGGTTCCAAAGTCGAGACCATTGGTAGCTGTGCAGTCTGTACCGAGTACCAACTCTACGCCATTCTTCTTGGCCAACTCCTCAACACCGAGAGCAACATCGCGCTTGTCCATCTCAACGATTGGCTCGCCAATCTCACCACCGTGAGCCTTAGAGAAGGTATAGGTCATACCACCACAGAGGATGAGCTTGTCAACCTTACCCAAGAGGTTCTCGATGATACCGATCTTTGAAGATACCTTTGAACCACCCATGATGGCAACGAAGGGACGCTTGATGTTTGACAGAACATTGTCAACAGCCTGAACCTCCTTCTGCATGAGGTAACCGAGCATCTTGTGGTCGGCATCGAAATAGTCGGCGATGACAGCGGTAGAAGCGTGCTTGCGGTGAGCGGTACCAAAAGCATCGTTGATGTAGCAGTCAGCGTATGAAGCGAGTGTCTTAGCAAACTCCTTCTGTGAAGCCTTCATAGCCTTCTTTGCCTCCTCGTATGCAGGATCAGCCTTGTCGATACCAACGGGCTTACCCTCCTCTTCACCGTAGAAACGGAGGTTCTCGAGCAACAATACCTCGCCAGCCTTGAGTGCTGCAGCAGCCTCAGCAGCCTTGGCGCAGTCGGGGGCAAACTGTACGGGTACACCCAACTTCTCAGATACAGCGTCAACAATCTGGCTGAGTGAGAACTTTGCGTTCACCTTGCCTTTGGGCTTACCCATGTGTGACATGATGATGAGTGCACCACCATCGGCCAACACCTTCTTCAAGGTGGGGAGAGCGCCACGGATACGGGTGTCGTCAGTGGTCTTACCTTCTTCGTTCAAGGGTACATTGAAGTCCACACGAACAATTGCCTTCTTGCCGGCAAAGTTGAAATTGTCAATGTTTTGCATAATACTTGTATTATTATAAAGTGATAGTTATTTCCTGTTCTATGACTTAATCTTCACAGCTCTCTGCAAAGTTAACAAAAGGTTTGTTAAGTCGTACACAAAAAGCTATGAAATATCATATTTCCTGTATATTTGTCGCAATGCCCTTACTCTCTTTATCAACAAGGCTCATTTTCTTGCAATACTTGCATAGCATTTTAAGTCCGCACTCACCGCACCTCGGATTGCGGGCCATACAGGTGTAGCGTCCGTGCAGGATGAGCCAATGGTGAGCAATGGGCACCAGTTCCTCAGGGATGTGGCGCATGAGCTCCATCTCGACACTGTAGGGGGTGGTGCAGCGTGGCGGCACAAGTCCGATGCGGTGGCTCACGCGAAACACGTGGGTGTCGACCGCAAAGGCCGCCTTGCCCCACACGACGGACTGGATGACATTGGCTGTCTTACGCCCCACACCGGGCAGGCGTACCAGTTCTTCGAGCGTGGAAGGCACCTCGCCGCCAAAGTCGCGCATCAGCATCTGGGCCATGCCCACGAGGTGCTTGGCCTTATTGTTGGGATACGACACGCTCTTGATGTACTCGAATATAACCTCGGGCGTAGCTAAGGCCATAGCCTCGGGCGTGGGATAGTCGTGCATGAGGCGTGGCGTCACCAGATTGACGCGTTTGTCGGTACATTGGGCCGAAAGGATGACAGCTACGAGCAGACTGAAGGGCGAGTCGTAGTCGAGCTCCGTCTCGGCCACCGGCATGGCCTCCTGGAAGTAGGCGATGATGCGTGCATACAGTTCTTTCTTTCTCATAAAATGCTCTATTGATGCAGTAAAGGTAGCAAGAAAATCTGAATATTGGGGCGGTAAATGGTATAATTACAATAAATCGAATATTTTTCCGTTTAATGATAGTATATGAAACGAATATTGCCACAAAAAATACGGTCATTGTTTTCGTCTTCGTCAACGTTTTCGTTTTCGTCTTCGTTAGCGTTAGCGTTTTCGTTGGTACTGCTGTTCACAAGCTGCGGCGTGGAGAGCATATTGCGCCAAGCAGACCAAAGTTACGAGTTGGGCGAATATAACGAGGCGGCAATACTCTACAAGAAGGCCTATTCGAAGACGGAGGCCAAGGAGAAGGAGAAGCGTGCCGAGCGCGCCTTCAAGACGGCAGAGTGCTACCGCCGCATCAACATGAATGCGAAGGCAATGGCTTCGTACCGCAACGCTATACGCTATGGATACCCCGACAGCATGATGTATAAGTACATGGCAGACCTGCAGCTGCAAAGTGGCGAGTACAAGGGAGCCATCGCAAACTACGACATCTACCTGGGCTACTGCCCCACCGACACCACAGCCATCAACGGGCGCAAGGCTTGCACCACCGCTCCCGAATGGAAGAAGAATCCCACACGCTATATCGTAAAAAAGGAGACTCTATTCAACTCGCGCCGCAGTGAATACTCACCCGTGTTCGGCAGCGAGGATGGCACGCAGCTCTTCTTTACCTCGACCCGCGACAAAGCGCTCGGCGAAGAAAAGAGCCTCATCACGGGAGTGAAGGCTCCGGATATTTTCTTTGCGACGAAGGATGAGAAGGGCATCTGGCAGAAGCCCGAACCGGTGGAGGGCGAACTGAACAGTGAGTTTGAAGATGGGGCCTGCTGCTTTACGCCGGACTTCAAGACGATGTATCTCACGCGTTGCCTTATCGACAGCGAGTCGCCTCGCATGGCACAGATATACAAATCGACCCGCTCGGATGCCTCATGGAGCGCCCCTACGCCTTGCGAACTGGTGAAGGACACGCTTTCATCCTTTGCTCACCCTGCCGTGTCGCCCGATGGGGCCTGGCTCTACTTCGTATCGGACATGAGCGGCGGTTTGGGCGGACTCGACATCTGGCGCATTGCCATCACCTCGGAGGGTTTTGGTGGAGTAGAAAACTTAGGCGGCGACATCAACACAAAGGGGGACGAGATGTTTCCTACCTTCCGTCCCAATGGGGACCTGTACTTCTCTTCGAACGGGCATCATGGCATGGGCGGACTCGACATCTATTGCGCTACGCTCGACATCGAGAACCGTTGGAACATCAGCAATCTGCAGGCTCCCGTAAACTCTCCGAACGATGATTTCGGTATGACCTTCGAGGGACATTACACACGCGGTTACTTCAGCAGCAACCGCGGCGATGCGCGTGGATGGGACCATATATACTCCTTCTTCCTGCCCGAGACGGTGCATACGCTCACGGGATGGGTATACGAAAAGGATGGATATGAGCTCACCGACGGTATTGTATACCTCATCGGCAATGATGGCACCAACGAGAAATTAAGCGTTAAGACCGATGGCTCCTTTACACAACGCATCAACCCCGGTGCCAGCTACGTGCTCTTAGGCACCTGCAAGGGATACCTCAACCACAAGCAGGAGCTGGTGGCCGACAGCACAGCCGAGGACCGCAACTACACGTTACAGTTCCCCTTGGCATCGATCACCAAGCCGGTGCTTATTGACAATATCTTCTATAAGTTCAACTCGGCCGAACTCACCGATTCCTCTACCGTAGCACTCGACGAACTGGTGCGCCTACTGGCTGACAATCCGGGTACGGTGATTGAGTTGGGTGCACACTGCGACTACAAGGGACGCGATGAGTATAACGAGCGCCTCTCGCAACGCCGTGCCGAGTCGGTAGTCAACTACCTCATTGCACAGGGCATCGAAGCCGACCGCCTCGTACCCAAGGGCTATGGAGAAACAACACCCAAGCAGGTAACAAAGAAGATGGCCGAACGACACTCCTTCATGAAGGAGGGCGAGACGCTCACCGAGGAGTTTATCCTCACCCTACCCGAGGAACAGCAAGAGATATGCAATGCTGAAAACCGCCGTACGGAGTTCCGCGTGCTGCGCACAACGTATCGGTTGTTTGAATAATTCAAACGGTCTACGGTCGACAGGCAACAGAGACAGAAACAGAAAACGGTCAACAGACTTGCTTCGCGATGAATACTCATCAGGATAGCTTGACTGTTGACCGTTGACTATAGACCATTCATCCTGCTATGCAGGCTTAACCTTGCACTTCTCGTACGACTCCACGTAGCGCTTATACTTATCGGGATAGATGTCGGCAGCAGTGATAATCATGGCTGTGTCGTAGCAATCGCCAAAGTCGGGGTCGAACGTGGTTCCGAAGGTCTTCATCGTAGGTGACAGACCGATGTAGAGATGTATGAAGGGGGGAATGGTGTCGCCCAATGACTTGACGTAATTGTTGAGGATGGTGTAGTTCTCCTTATAGTCGGCACCGGTAAACATCTCCTTGAAGAAGGCGGCCTGCTCAGGAGTGCAGGTCTCAGGATTCTTGGATGTGATGAGTCCCTCGCGATCACCGAAACTCATATCAAGGTAGTATACCATGGCCTTGCGGCTCATCTCGGGACTGGTGCTATAGATGGTCACCTTGCCTGAGAGGTACTTCACCGTGGGGTCAGTAGCGATAAGTCCGCCTATGCCGTCCCACAAGTTGTCGAGGGCAAAGAGCGCCTTACGGCCACCTGCAGCAGACTGATACTTCGGCTGCACGAAGGCACGGGCCATCTCAATACAGTGAGGGAACTCATTGTCGAGGAAACGCTGCGAGAAATCGAAGAGGTGTTCAGTATTCACATAGGGCTGACCATTCTCATGGAATGATGCCATCTTCCAGCGGGTGAAGCGATAGCCACCGATGATTTCGTCGGCCTCGGGGTTCCACACGATAAGTTGGAAGCACGCCTTATCCTCAAGGTCAAAGTGGTCGAGGTCGCACTCGGTGCCACTGCCTCCGCCTACAGCACGGAACGACACCTCGCGCAAGCGGCCTATTTCGCGCAACACGTTGGGGGCTGTCTCATTGTTCACTACATACAGTTCGTTATCGCCGCGGTTGGTGGTGCGGAGAAAGGTGTTGTCGTTGAGTTCGCTCTTGAGAAGCGCTACATCTACGGGGGGAATGATAGGGGGAAGCATCTTTATTTACAGTTTACAAATTTACGATTTACAATTTATTTACGATTTTGCCATTTTACAATTTACGCAAGCATATTGCCTCAGCACAAAGATACTTCATATAAATAGTAATTTGTCAAATCGTAAATTGATTTTACATATTCGGCACACATCCATTACCCTCGGCCAAGGCTTTCACACGCTCTTGCATCTCGGCAGCCCACTCACGGTCGCTCTTTGACTTGTCGAAAGTGGTATAGGGGATAGGCTCACCGAAGGTGATGACAAACTCGTTGCCACGCTGCTTGAACAGTTCGTCGACGAGGTATAGCATACCGATATTTATCTTCAAGCGCAAGAACTTGCTCAGCTTGCAGAGGAAGAAATACCACTTGGAGTTGTGGCCCGACATGTGCACGGGTACCACATCGCGCTCGTATCGGCGTGCTTGGGTGACAAACATCTTCTTCCAGGGCATCTCGGTAATCTTGCCTTTGATCTTACGAGCACAAAGTCCGGCAGGGAATACCACCACCTGCTGGTCTGAATTGAACATCCGGGCAATGCGTTCACCGAGGTCGCGGCTTTGCTTGGAAGAGAGGTTGTTCACCGGAGTGAAAAACTCTGACAACGGCTTCAGATTGGCCATGATGGGTGTCACTGGTACCTGAAATCCTTCACCATAGAGACGGTGGAAGATGGAGCCGATAATCAGTGCCTCGGGGCCACCAAGCGGATGGTTGCACACGAAGATGTATTTCTTGTCGGTGCCTGTAGCCAAGTGTTCCTCGCCACGAATGCGGTAGGTGATGTCGAGGTAGTTGAGTGCCTCGTCAAAGAACTTTACGCCCTTGTAGTGCTCCACCGTCATGACAACATGGTTCACATCGTCCTCATGGATGCGGCGCTTAAGGAAGTTGATGGCGAAGCGAGGCAGTTTCTTGCGCAGCTTCGGACCTAATATCTTATTTAGATCGAGAAGATAGTTTTCTCTTTCGTTGGATTTCTCCATAGTTCTTACGTATTACCCAATAAAAAGCAAATCCGATAGCAATCCATATCAGCAGTATCACACGGCTCTGGAATGCCAGATAACCGGGCATGCCGGGAATCAACAGCAGCGCGAGGAAGAAGAGTGAGAATATACATCCCACGATACCTATCCACACCTGACCCTTATCGCCTGCCTTGGCCGCCATAATAGCTGCCGATGCGGTGGTATAAGCAAATACGATGGCAGCACCTACGCTGGTCATATCTACAATCCACACCAATACCTCGCGACCAAACCACGGAGCAAACAGACTCGCTATCATCACAAAAAGAATCGCATTGCGCGGAGTACCATGCTTGGGCGACAAGTACTTGAACACTCCAGGCAGACTACCCTCATCGGCCATAGCATACATCAGGCGCGAGGTAGAGATATAGAATGCGTTCATACCCGACACTACGGCACAGAACATCGCGATACCCAAGACTACCAAACCAGCAACGCCCAATGTCTGACGCACCACAAAGCCTGTAGGCCAGTTCTGACGTGAATCCAGCAAATCCTGCCAAGGCATCAGGCCCGTAGCCGTAACTGTACATACTGCCACATAGAGCAAGGCTGCTATGAAGATGGCCAACACCATGATACGTGTCGATTTCTTATGATCGAAATTATACTCTTCGGCACTCTGCGGAATACAGTCAAATCCGATAAACGCCCACGGTGCCATAGCCACGATACTGAACACGCCACTCCACCAGTTGACGCCCTCGGGGAAGCCCGGAGCCAAGTTGCTCCAATCGGCCATACCCATCACCAACACCGAAATCAGGCAGATACAGCCCACCAGCGTGAGTGCAATAGCCGTCTGCAGCCATGCAGCCTGCTTGATACCCTTGATATTGAGCAATCCCATGGCGATGATGAACACCGATGCGAGCACTACCTCGCCAGCATACACATCCCAGCCAGCTACTTCGTAAAGCTTGCCCACCTGTATGATACCCGGGAACAGATAACGGCT
>JAZRDT010000002.1:0-18496 GCA_045660385.1 Bacteroidaceae bacterium
GCTTACCCATACCTGAAGTAAAGTAGTCACGAAGAATTGACAAACGTTCTTCTTCACTGTAACGTTGATGTTTTTTTCTCATACTGTCTACACATTTTAATGGTTATTAAATGTGTCTACCTATACCAGTATAAGACAAAATGTACACAATGGTAGGATAGAACGCTTACTTAAGAGCGTTATAAGACATTTCACCTTCAGCGAGAAGGCATTTCTGCTGTGAGTATTAGCTTCGCAGATCCTTGCCAGGGCAAAAATAAGACTTTTTTACTCAGCAAAACAAACAACTTCTTACTCAAAATCGATATCAATCTTCAAGTCGTCGCTCAAAGCACTGGTTTCGCTTTGGGGCATGACATCTTCGATGGAGGGCACCTCTTCATCCGAAGCGGCAAAGCGCTCTGACAAAGTTTGGTGCTCGTGGATATACCCGATTACTTGGCTTAGTCCGCTGATAAACTTACTGAAATCCTCTTGATATAGGAATATCTTGTGTTTTTCAAATGAGAACGCCCCTTCGGCACCATCACTCTGCGATATGCGTTTACTTTCTGTAATTGAGAGAAAGAGTTCGCCCTTCTTGTTGCGCTTTACGTCCAGATAATAGATTCTCTTTCCAGCCTTTATGGCTTGTGAATAAACTATATCCTTTTCAAAATCCATGCTATACTTAATTTTACCGGTTATTAGATTTCAGCGTCAAATTTGATACTTTTATTTGAAAAATGCAAGACATTTTATTAAAAAAGGTTCATTTTTTATAATATTTTATCATTTTCCCTAATAAACAGCACAACAACACAATTACACAGGTATTCACTATCGGACGAAGGCATAGATGAAAAGTTGCCTCTGGCCCGCCAAACAAAAATCTTGGGGTCTAGAATAGAAATATATGTATAGAATCTTCGCTTAATCGAAATTTTACACTAATTTTGCAGAAAATTTCATATAGAGTTATGATCAATAGAGTACTTATCAGACTGAAGGTTCTTCAGATTATTTATGCCTACTATCAGAACGGAGGCAAGAATGTAGAGGCAACAGAGAAAGAACTATTCTATAGTTTATCCAAAGCATACGATTTGTATAACTACCTGCTTCTGCTGATGGTGGAGGTAACACGCTTTGCAGACCGCCGTATCGACAACCGTCGCAACAAGCTGCGCCCCACATACGAAGACCTCAATCCCAATACTCGCTTCATCGACAATGCTTTCATCGCCCAGTTGGCTGCAAACAAGCAGTTGGAAGACTTCTGCAACAACCAGAAACGCAGTTGGGAGGACCATAGTGAATTTGTAAAGCGCCTGTTCGAAAAGATCGAGGCATCAGAAGCATATCAGGAGTACATGGCCAAGGAGAGCCTCACCTATGAGGATGACCGCGAGTTGTGGCGCAAGCTGTACCGCTCATTCATCGCCACGAACGAAGAGCTGGACGAGATCCTCGAGGAACAGAGCCTATACTGGAACGATGATAAGACAATCATTGACACATTCGTATTGAAAACCATCAAGCGATTCGAGCCCGACAATGGTGCCGAGCAGGATCTGTTGCCCGAATACCGCGACGACGAGGACAAGGAGTTTGCCCGCAAGCTCTTCCGCCAGGCAATCACCAATGCTGAGGCTTACCGCAACCTCATGTCGGGCAACACCAAGAACTGGGATTTGGAGCGCCTCGCCTTCATGGACATCCTCATCATGCAGGTAGCCTTGGCCGAGATTCTGTCGTTCCCCACCATCCCCGTTTCAGTATCGCTCAACGAATACGTTGAGATTGCCAAGGTGTATAGCACTCCCAAAAGCGGAAGTTTCATCAACGGTATGCTCGACACAATCGTTAATCAATTGAAAAAAGAGAACAAACTGAGCAAAGCATAACCTAATATTGTTTATCTTTGCACGGAGAGAACTGAATACATATTTATTAAAAAACCATAAACAGAAAACAAAATGTTATTATTGCAAGCACAAGCAGGAGGCGCAACCGGTATCCTCGGTAGCCCTCTCACCATGATTGTATTGATGTTCGTTATCATGTGGTTCTTCATGATCCGTCCGCAGCGCAAGCAGCAGAAGGCAATTGAAGCATTCCGCAACAGCCTCAGCGCAGGCCAGCAGGTAGTGACCAGCGGTGGCATCTATGGCACTGTAAAGGATATCGTTACTGAGAACGGACGCCAGGTAGTGATCCTCGAGATTGCCCCCAGCGTAAGGATTAAGATCGACAAGTCGTCTATCTATGCCGACATGTCAGCTAATGCACAACAGTAAAAAACGTATTTGATGGCCTCTAAAGCGCCTCAACAGCTGCAAAGCACAAAACGATTTATAAGAAACTTCCTGCGTATAAACAACAGCAGGGAGTTTCTCGTATTTTTATTTTTTCTTTTAGTCGCGTTCATCTTCTGGTATCTGACAACCATGAGCAACGAGTATGACATGACATACTCCCCAAAAATTACGCTGAAGAATGTACCCAACAAGATGATAGTGACATCTCCTCTGCCAAAAAACATAGAGGTAACGCTCAAGGACAAAGGCGACAAACTAATCGAGTTCAAGGTGCGCGGCAAACTCAAGGAGATAGATATCGACTACCGGCAATACACTCCCAACAAAATGGGACATGCGGCAATCTATGGTGCAGAGTTGCACCGACTGATCAGCGCCCAGCTTCCGCCATCGACTCAGATTATCGCCATATCACACGACACCCTACAATATCATGTCGCTTCAGCACATGGGAAAAAGGTTCCCGTGCGCATCAATGGCCGTATCGAAGCCGATAACCAACACGAGATAGAGCGTATCAATCTATTTCCCGACAGTATTACCGTATATGCTCCGTCGGTATATTTGGACACGCTCACTGCGGTATACACTCCCAGGATCCAGCACATAGGCATCAGCGACTCTATCAACGAGACAAAGACTCTAACCCCGAAGAATAAGAGCATCCTTTACGACCCCTCTGAAACAATCCTTCATGTGGCCGTAAGCCCGTATGTCACAAAGAGTCTGGACGTACCCATCACAGGATACCTATTCCCTTACGAGATTTCACTAAAGACATTCCCCTCGAAAGCGCGAGTATCCTTCCGCGTCAGTTTGGAGGACTTCGACAAAATTTCAGAGAAGGACCTTACACTGCAGGTTCACTACACACAAATACAGGACAATCGCTCAGGAAAGGTAGCACTGCACGTTGCCAACCCGCCCGCGAACATCTCAAACATCAAGATCGAACCGTCAGAAGTCGATTATCTTTTGGAAGTGAACGCATTACGCTCTGAGCTATAAAAAACCTCGTCCTCACCAACCAGCATCAAGCCATGCAACCCCACAAGATAGCAATCATTGGCGGTATTGGGAGCGGCAAATCAGTCGTTTCCAGACTGTTCCGTCTAATGAACATCCCCGTATACGACTGCGACAGCGAAGCTAAGCGTCTCATGAACACAAGCGCCGCCCTACGTTCTGAACTTATAAAAGCCATTGACGAGCGAGTATACAAAGCCGACGGAGTCATCGACCGCGCCTATCTCGCCTCATTCATGTTTGGCAATGCCCAGCATGTAGCGCTGGTCAACAGCATCGTACATCCGGCTGTGCGGGCCGACTTCAAACAATGGGCGGCAAACACCCAAGCACCCATAGTGGCAGTTGAGACCGCCATCCTGTTTGAATCGGGCTTGGATGCCGACATCGACAGCATCGTATTGGTATCGGCACCCATAGAGACACGCATCTCACGAGCTATACTGCGCGACCACAGCAACGAGCAGGCTATACGCCAACGCATGAAGAGCCAAATGTCTGACGCCGAGCTCATGACGCGAGCCAACCACATCATACTGAACGACGACACTACATCGCTCATCGTTCAAGTCGAACAGGTGATACAGAAGATTGCCTCAAAATAGACTTTCACAAGCATTTTTTTGCGGTTACATTTTCGCAATTCAGCCTTTATGCCTATTTTTGTATTTTGAATGTAACACTCGAATATTTATTAACCTACAAAAATAAAAAAAAAACATTATGCTTAGAACAATTCTGACAGTAGCCGGCAAGCCCGGTTTATACAAACTCGTATCAAGCGGACGTAACATGCTTATTGTAGAGGCTATCGACGCAACCAAGAAGCGCCAGCCTATCCATGCAACAGACAAGGTGGTATCATTGGGCGACATCGCCATGTATACCGACGACGAAGAGGTTCCCTTGTGGCAGGTTTTGGAGAACGTGAAGACCAAGTGCGAAGGCGCCGCTTGCAGCATCGATTACAAGAAGGCTTCAAACGAGGAGTTAGCAGACTTCTTCGCAGAGGTTCTCCCCAACTACGACCGCGACCGCGTATACATGTCGCATGTCCGCAAACTCATCCAATGGTACAACATCCTCATCAACAACGACCTCAACGAATTCATACCTGAGGAGGGTGAAGAGGACGCAGAGGCTTAAGACTACCCTTTCAGCCAACCAGTTAGTCTACACAAACAAAAAAAAACAGAATAAACGATGAAAAAGATTTTTATTGTTTGCGCTTTCTTAAGCGCCATTTCACTCAACGCCAACGCACAGGTTCTTTCAGGTCTGCTCAAGTCTTTGGCTGGCGGCAACAAGACTGAGGCGCAAACAGAAGCTACGACTGAGACCACAGAGACTACGGAGACAGCGGAGCAAAACGCGACTTCTGCAGGCGCAAACATCCTGGGCAGCGTAATCGGAGCATTGTCAAACACCAACAATACCTCCTCTGAGGCTACAACCACCACGAACGACAACACCGCCACTTCAAGCATCCTCAGCGGCTTGCTCGGTTCACTGGCTGGCAATGGCAGCACTAGCGCAAACGAAGACGGCACAGCTTTGAGTACCGACGGTGTAGTATCAGGACTCCTGGGTTCGATTCTCAACTCTTTCACAACAGTCAACCAACAGACACTCATCGGCACATGGAACTTCAAGGGATCTGCCTTCGTTTTTGAGAGTGAAAATGCATTGGCGACTCTTGGTAGCGACGCTATCGCTTCTCAGGTAGAGGCCAAGGTCGACAAATATCTGGCTAAACTCAACATCAAGGAGGGCACTTGTAACATGACCTTCAATGAGGACAATACCTGTATCTTTACAGCAGGCAAGCGTTCGCTGAATGGTACCTACGAGTACAACACGGAGACCAAAGAACTTACTCTAAACTTCGGAGCACTCATCAAGACCACCGCTTATCTTGTTTATGATGCCGGTACCATCAACATCGTATACCAGAGCGACGGTCTGCTCCGCATCCTCAAGGCCATCGGTTCCATGAGCAGCAACAGCACATTGGCATTGCTCAACACCTTGCTCGACCAGTACAACGGTTTGCGCATCGGTATGGCATTCACAATGTAATAAAAGTCAAACAATCCTAATGCAGTACGCATACGACAAGCCATGAGTAATCAAGCGAATCAACAACACCCTACCATAATAAACTACGCCATGAATACAGGCGTAGTGGTAGGCGCGTACTACATAGGAAAGTTTTGTCTGTTTCCCCTAAGTTTCAGTTCCGCCTTCTCCGGACTGCTCTTCATCGGGCTCACCCTATTGGTTCCCTATCTTATTTATAGATTGGTAAGGACCTATCGCGACCGATGTCTCGATGGACACATTGAATTCGTCCAAGCACTTGTGTATACAATGCTTATCATGACCTTCGGGTCCATATTGGCAGCAGCAGCCCATTACATCTACTTTGCATTCATCGATGGAGGACGCATGGTTGGAGCCTTAGAGCAGAGCATCGAACAGTTTTCATCCATCGACCTGAGCACTCTTGGAACCGCAGGAAACGAAAGTAGCATCGCGCAGCTTAACCAATACATCGAAATGATGAAAACAACGGCCACACAGATAAAAGCGCTCACCCCCATCGACATCACCATGGGAATGCTGAGCAACAACATCTCGTGGGCCATCATAATCGCATTTCCCATTGCCTTGCTCACCGCAAGACACAATAGAAATGCAGCGAACACATTAAACCAACTCAACAACCAATAAAGACACACGATGGATATATCTGTCATCATACCCCTCTACAACGAGGCAGAAAGCCTTCCCGAATTGCATGCATGGATCAAGCGCGTCATGGACGAGCACAAATTCAGCTATGAAGTGTTGTTCGTCAACGATGGCAGCACAGATGATTCGTGGAACGTTATCGAGAAACTCCATGCTGAGAACCCCGAAGTAAAAGGCATCAAATTCCGCCGCAACTACGGAAAGTCGCCTGCCTTGTTCTGCGGATTTGAACGCGCTGAAGGCAATGTTGTCATCACCATGGATGCCGATCTGCAGGACTCTCCCGATGAGATTCCCGAGCTCTACCGTATGATTACAGAAGATGGGTACGACCTCGTTTCGGGTTACAAGCAAAAACGCTACGATCCGCTGTCAAAAACCATCCCCACCAAACTGTTCAATGCAACAGCACGCAAAGTATCGGGCATCAAGAACTTACACGACTTCAACTGCGGCCTCAAGGCTTATCGCAGCGAAGTGGTGAAAAATATTGAGGTGTATGGAGAAATGCATCGCTACATCCCCTATTTGGCAAAGAATGCCGGATTCAACAAGATTGGTGAAAAGGTTGTGCAACACCAGGCACGCAAATACGGTGTCACCAAGTTTGGTCTCAACCGTTTTGTCAACGGCTATCTTGATCTCATCACGTTGTGGTTCCTATCAAAGTTTGGCGTCAAGCCCATGCACTTCTTTGGTCTTTGGGGTTCTATCATGTTCATCATCGGCTTCTTCTGTGTGGTATTCATCGGTGCCAACAAGTTATACAGCTTGGCATGCGGCATTCCTGCCCGTCTCATCACAGATAGCCCCTACTTCTACCTGGCATTGGTAGGCATGCTACTGGGTTTCCAGCTGTTCCTCACAGGATTCCTTGGCGAGCTTATCAGCCGCAATTCACAAGAGCGCAATAAATACAAGATTGAGAAGGAGTTCTAATGCACAATAGCCGCCGCACCATACTCAGTCATACCGTACTGCTATTCATGCTGGCAGGTATGGTCAGTTGTTCGGGAGAGGATTGCCCTATCAACAATACGGTAGTAGGCAAGATGCAATTCTATAATCAGTTGGATGATGCTGTCGCCATCAACGGCACACTCAGCGTCAACGTCGTACGTCCACAAGGTGATTCGGTCATACTCAACCAATTGTACAATGCCTCGACTATCTCATTCCCGCTCAGCTATACACAGCTGACCGACACGCTGATATTCGACTATAACCGCGGTGCAGCTTACGACACCCTCTACATCAGCCACACCAACACACCTACGCTTGTATCAATAGAATGCGGCACTGCAATGTTCCATACGATTACCGCTGCACATAGCACCCATCATGTGATAGATACCCTAATCATCAAATCGCCTAAAGTAGACTATGATGAACGCGAAAACATTCAAGTTATTTATCGCACTGACGATTAGTTTATGGGCGGTTCCCTTCGTTGTTACTGACGGAGGAGAGTTGCAGGCTATGGCGCCTAAAGGCAAAGAGGGGTCTGCTACCCCTTCCTCCAAGTCCGAAAAACAATTCGGACTCTATATCTCTGCGGATGCGTTCGGCTACATATACCCCTTGTTTGTAAAGGATAAATATTACAGCGCCGAGGCATCTGCAACTTTCAACATCAACAACCGTTTTCTCCCTGTGGCAGAGGTGGGCATAGGATACACTAACATCGTCAGCGAATTGTATGAGATTGGATACCAGACACGCGCCCCCTACTATCGCATCGGCATGGACTACAACATGCAATACAAGAACGGAAAGCCCAACTACATCTATCTGGGAGGACGCATCGGATACACATCGTTCAAATACAATGTAGATGCCCCCTCTCTGCAAGATCCTATTTGGGGCGATGAAGCACCGGTTCAGTTCAAAGATATGCCTTGCAGCGCCATTTGGGCGGAAGCCGTAGGCGGTGTACGTGCCGAAATATTCAAGAACTTCTATATGGGTTGGTCTATCCGCTACAAATACCCAATCCATAAGGCACCCATCAACAATGGAGGGCCATGGTACATACCCGGATTCGGAGCGGGCAGCGCTGGTGTTATTGGAGCCACCTATACCATCAGTTATTATTTTAAGTTATAATACCATAACAAAGAATAGAACGTAGCGAACAATTGTCAAGCAGCTAAACTCATTTTTATCACAAAGCCCCGACGTATGAGCACACTCGAAATTTGGTTTACAGCTATCGCCCTTGCCATGGATAGCTTCACAGTTGCAATTGCTGGCGGATTGTCGCTGAGACGCATCCAGCTCCGCCACTTCTTCACTATCGCTTTCTTCTTCGGTCTATTCCAAGCTGTTATGCCGCTGCTCGGCTGGTTAGGTTCGTTCTACTTCTATCGTTTCATCGAGTTGTACGACCATTGGATAGCTTTTGCAATCCTGGTATTCCTAGGGGTAAAAATGATACGCGAGGGTATTAAAGGCGATGAAGAGCATCAGTTTGACCCTACCCGATTTGCCACAGTGCTAACACTATCGCTGGCTGTAAGCATTGACGCTCTTGCTGTAGGCATATCGTTTACATGCATCGGGTTCACTACCCTACAACAGATACTGTTCCCTCTCTTCGCAATTGGAATAGCCTCATTCGTATTCGCATTCGGAGGTTGCTTTATCGGCAGCCTTTTAGGAAGCAAACTCAAATTCCCTATGGAGCCTTTCGGAGGATTGGTGCTCATCATCCTCGGTGTAAAAATTCTCTGCGAACACCTGATTTAACTTATCTATAATTGACAGAATCCCCGCCTATAGGCTGGCAAACACCGCATAGGCATTATTGGTGGTTTGCTCGGCCACCACATCAGCATCGACTCCGTATATCTCGGCCAGTTTCTCCACCACACGCACTACAAAACTGCTTTCATTACGTTTCCCACGATAGGGAGTTGGTGCCAAATAAGGAGAATCAGTCTCTACAACCACTCGCGAAAGTGGTACCTCACGAAGCACTTCAGGAAGGGTCGATTTCTTGAATGTCACGACGCCATTGATGCCCAACATAAATCCGGGAAATTCGAGCAAACGATGCGCCTCTTCCGCCGTACCGGTGAAACTATGAAATATACCGCGAATAGGTGTATTTTTATAGTGAGAAAACAGGGTGTACAATTCTGCAAAGGCCTCACGTGAATGAATCACAAGCGGCATGTTACGCTCCAGCGCCCACCCTATCTGTTCCTCAAGTGCCGCTATCTGCTCATTCTTATAAGTCTTATCCCAATAGAGGTCAAGTCCGACCTCACCTATAGCAGCGAAGGAATGCTGGTCAAGCAAAGCCTTCAATTGAGCCAAATCTTCACGATAAGTCAGTTTCACCTCCGTAGGATGAAGTCCTAACATCGGAGAACAGAAGTCTGGATAATCGACGCACACCTGTAACATCGGCTCCACCGAAGCCAAGTCAATATTCGGCATGAAGATATGTTTCACACCCGCTTCACGAGCACGTTGCATCACCTCGTGGCGATCAGAGTTGAAATCCTCTACAAAAAGATGGCTATGCGTATCTACAACACTATACATTGCGTTCCATCAAAGCAGCCATAAACTCGCGAAGCACCTGTTTCTTCTCCTCAGCAACACTCAGAGCCTCGAGTGCCTCTTGAGCACGACGATAATACATATCTTCGGCCTTTCTGCTCATCTCAGGCAGACCCACCTTATTGTAAACGTCGGTTACTGCAGCAATCTTCTCCTCAGGCTTAAAATCCACTGCGGTAGCCCAATAGTCCAATACTGCACGCTGCTCCTTATCGGCCAGACGCAAGGCATTGATATATAGATAGGTTTTCTTATTACACAAGATATCACCACCTATCTTCTTGCCGAACACCTTGGGATCGCCATACACATCGAGATAATCATCACGCAATTGGAAGGCGAGTCCAATGCTCTCACCCAACCGATAGAGGAGTTCGGCATCTTCCTTCGTTGCCCCACCGAGTACAGCACCTATCTTCAATGCACAAGCGAGAAGAACAGAAGTCTTGAGACGAATCATCTCAATGTACTCCTCCTCCGTCACATCGTCGCGTGTCTCGAAGTCCATATCATACTGCTGGCCTTCGGCAATCTCTATCGACGTGCGATGGAAGGTAGCCATCACCTCGCGAAAACAGGCATCATCTACACGCGACATATATACATCGGCCAAAGATAGCATCACATCACCCGAAAGGATAGCGGTATTGGCATCCCAGCGCTTATGTACGGTAGGGTTTCCGCGACGCATGTCGGCATTATCCATCAAGTCATCGTGCAGTAATGTAAAGTTGTGATATATCTCAAGCGCCAATGCGGGGTCGAGGATAGCCTCCACATTGTCACGATACATATTATAAGCCATCAGCATCATGGCTGGACGTATACGTTTACCGCCAAGCGAGAGTATATATTTCACGGGTTCATACAAATGCATCGGCTCGTGAGCATAGTCGAGGGTTTCAATGTGAGCATTAACTTTTTCAAGGAGTTGAGAGAATGATTGCAGCATAAGGCTCATGCGTTAATGGATGAAAGACTTTATCTATTTAATATAAAAGAAAAGAGGCTACGTGACGCAGCCTCTCTTCTATTTTGATTGCTTATTAGTTGTTCAAGCGGAATGTCACGGGCAATGTGAAACGCACGCGTACTGCCTTACCACGCTGCTTACCAGGTGACCACTTAGGCATGATAGATACCACGCGGAGAGCCTCCTTATCCAAGTAGGGATTTACGGGCTTTACAACCTGTGCATCAACGATTGAACCGTCGGTGTTAACCACGAACTGAACGATAACGCGACCCTGAATACCCTGCTCCTGACAGATTGAAGGATACTTCATGTTCTTCTGCAAGAACTTCATCAGTTCAGCCATACCACCGGGGAACTCGGGCTGGTTTTCTACCACCTGGAAGATCTGTTCTTCCTCTTCGGGTTCTTCTACAACGATGGGCACATCGTCCTGAATCTCAACGAACTCAGCGTTATCCTCAGTAGATGCGATAGTTGTTTCCTCAATTTCAGCATCGTCCTCTACGATATTGAGCACCTCAGCCTGTGTTACGGCTTGGGGAGGAGGAGGTACGGTCTTCTTCTCAGGCATGGTGATGGGAATCATCTCCTCTTCCAGCACGATATCACCGGCATCAACGATATCGCCTGTGAACTCCTTCTCATACTGCGTCCATTCAAACGCAACAAAGTGTGCTGCCAACACAACTACGAGACCAATAAGAATCCAAGTGAACTTCTTGTTCTCCAAGTTGGCGTTTTCTGATTTTTTAATTTCCATAAGTTGTATCTTTTATTTATTATATTTTCGGATGCTTTTGCAAAAGTAATACTTTTTTCAATAGTCTATACAAAAAAAAATGTTTTTTTTATTTATTCTGCGGTTTTTAGTTCATTCCCTGCCTCATTTTTGATATTTCGCATCCATTTATATACGAAAAAGTCGTATATTTGCGCTCAATAAAGAGACAAGCCAAGAGGTATGAGGAAAGCCATCATATACATATATATACTATTGTGTAGCGCTACTACCCTACACGCTCAGGATGCTGGAGCCACCTTCCAGTTTTTGCAGCTACCCATGTCCTCCCATGCCTCCGCCTTAGGTGGCGACAACGTGTCGGCCATCGAAGACGATGTCGCTTTAGCCTTCCACAATCCCGCCCTATTGGCAAACGTAGGTGGCAGTACGCTCAGCTTCAACTACATGAGTTATCTACAGAAGACCAACATTGCATCGGCTGCATACAACATGATTGTGGGTGAGCGCTCCGAGCTGGCTTTTGGTGCCCACTACCTCAACTACGGTTCAATGAAAAACACCGACGCCGAAGGAAACATCATCGGTAACTTCACCGCCAAGGACATGGCACTGATGACAACCTACAGTTTCGACTTCAGCGAGCGCATCTCGGGCGGTGTCACCGGTAAGTTCATCTACTCCAATTATGAGCAGGTATACTCATTGGCTCTGGGCGTGGATCTCGGACTCAACTATTACAATCCCGAGAACATGCTCTCTTTGTCCGTCGTAGCCCGCAATTTGGGCGGACAGGTAAAGACTTTTGATGAAGTTCAGGAGCCCATCCCCTTCAACCTTCTGGTTGGCCTATCCAAAGAGTTTGCCCATGCCCCCATCCGCCTATCGCTCACCCTCACCGACCTCACCAAATGGCAGGCCGAAGATTTCTACAACTCCAGCGACGACTCATGGACAGATATCCTGCTCAAACATTTCATTATCGGAGCAGACATCTTCCCCACCTCAAACACCTACATTTCAGTGGGCTATAACCTCTTGTTGCGTAGCGAACTGAAGAACAGCGCACGCCGAGGCCTCGAAGGATTCTCCGTCGGAGGAGGATTACAGACGCACCGCATCAAGGTGGGCGTGTCGTACGGAAAATATCACGTAGCAGCCTCATCGCTGATGATGAACTTTGCTATAGGGCTGTGAGAGTTTAGTGTTTTAGTGTTTAATGTTTAGTGTTTAGAAAATACGAATAACATCAATCAAAATATGAAGAAGATAACCATTGCCATTGACGGCCATTCATCGTGCGGAAAAAGCACCATGGCCAAGGATCTCGCTCGCGAGATTGGATACATCTATATTGACAGCGGTGCCATGTACCGTGCCGTTACCTACTACTGCTTACAACACGACCTCTTCACTGAGGACAACGTAAAACTCGACGAGTTGCAGGCCGCCATGTCCGACATCCATATCAGTTTCAAACTGAACGAGCAGACAGGCCGTCCCGACACCTACCTTAACGGTGAATGCATCGAAGGCGAAATTCGCGGCATGGCCGTATCGTCACGTGTGAGCCTTATCGCCACCATCGGTTTCGTACGCGAAGCCATGGTAGCCCTACAGCAGGAGATGGGCAAGGAAAAGGGCATCGTAATGGATGGTCGCGACATAGGCACCACAGTCTTCCCCGATGCCGAGCTCAAGGTCTTCGTTACCGCCAGCGCCGAGGTTCGCGCTCAGCGCCGCTACGACGAATTACGTGCCAAAGGCGACAACGCTTCGTTCGAGAGTATCCTCGAGAACGTGAAGGAGCGCGACCGCATCGACAGCGGCCGAGCCGTGAGCCCTTTACGTAAGGCCGACGATGCCATCGAACTTGACAACAGTCTGATGACCATTCCCGAGCAGAAGGCATGGTTGTTGGAGAAGTTCCAGTTAACAATCAACAATTGACAATGATCAACGTTGAGATTGACGACCATTCAGGCTTTTGCTTCGGAGTGACCACTGCCATCCGCAAGGCCGAAGAGGAGTTGCAACGCGGTGCCCCGCTCTACTGCCTGGGCGACATCGTACACAACGGCATGGAATGCGAGCGCCTGCATGCCATGGGGCTCATCGCCATCAACCACGAAGAGTTTGCACAACTGCACAACGTGCGTGTGCTCCTCCGCGCCCACGGCGAACCCCCCGAGACCTATGAAATGGCCCGCCGCAACAACATCGAGATCATCGATGCCACCTGCCCCGTGGTGCTCAACATCCAAAAGCGCATCAAACAGGAGTACACCACCGCCTCGTCCACCGAAAAACAGATTGTCATCTACGGACAGAAGGGACATGCCGAGGTACTTGGCCTTGTGGGGCAGACCGACGGCAGTGCTCTTGTCATTGAATCGATCAAGGAGATTGATCGCATCGACTTTACACGCGACATCTATCTGTATTCGCAGACCACAAAGTCACTCGACGAGTTTCGCCTCATCGTGGAAACCATCAAGCAGCGCATCTCTCCCGACGTAGAGTTCCATTACTACGACACCATCTGCCGCCAGGTATCAAACCGCCTCGACAACATACGCCGCTTCGCTGCCTCACACGACCTCATATTCTTCGTCTGCGGCAAGAAGAGCAGCAACGGCAAGGTACTCTACCAGGAATGCCTAAAGGCCAACCCCAACTCATACCATATCGAAGGAAGCCACGAAATAGACTTTACCCTCATCAAAGACGGGCAGTCGATAGGTATCTGCGGAGCCACCTCCACCCCCAAGTGGCTGATGGAAGAGTGCAAACAAGAGATTATTATTCATAATTCATAACTCATAATTTATTTTTTCATGGCAAGAAGAATCAATTGCATAGGCATCCTCACCTCGGGCGGCGACGCACCGGGCATGAATGCCGCCATCCGCGCCGTCACACGTACGGCCATCTATAATGGACTTAAGGTTAAAGGCATCTATCGTGGATACAAGGGACTCATCACCAATGAGATCAAGGATTTCAAAACCGAAAACGTAAGTAACATCGTGCAGCAGGGCGGCACCATTCTGAAGACCGCCCGTTGCCCGGAGTTCAAGACCGAGGAGGGCCGTGTCGAAGCATGGAAAAACATCTGCGAGCACGGGATTGATGCCCTCATCGTCATCGGCGGCGACGGTTCGCTCAGCGGTGCCCGCATCTTAGCTCAAGAGTTCGACATGCCCTGCATCGGCATCCCTGCCACCATCGACAACGACCTCTATGGCACCGATACCACCCTTGGCTACGACACGGCACTCAACACCATCGTAGAGGCTATCGACAAGATTCGCGACACGGCCAACTCCCACGAACGCATCTTCTTCGTCGAGGTTATGGGCCGCGACGCCGGTTTCCTCGCACTGAACAGCGCCATCGCATCAGGAGCCGAAGCCGCAATCATCCCCGAGCACCTCACTCAAGAAGACCAGCTTGCCGCCTTCATCCAGAACGGTATGCGCAAGTCCAAGAACAGCAGCATCGTGCTCGTATCCGAAAACCCCCAGTTGGGTGGCGCCATGCACTATGCAGAGCGTGTACGCAATGAGTTCCCGCAATTCGATGTGCGCGTTTCTATCCTTGGCCACCTGCAACGTGGAGGCCGCCCCACAGCTCACGACCGCATCATTGCCGGCCGTATGGGTGCCGCCAGCATCGAGGCTTTGCTCGATGGACAACGCAACGTAATGATCGGTATCCGCAACGACGAAATCGTGTACGTACCCTTCAACACCGCCATCAAGAAGGACAAGCCCATCGACAATCATCTGATGAACGTGCTCCACATGCTCTCGATCTAAGACATTACAAACAATTCAAAGGAGGAGGATGTTTCCGAACATTCTCCTCCTTTTTTTCCTTTATCGTCCGCACAATCCGACTTTGTGAGGGCACTGCTGCAGAAATAGTTATCCAAGTTTGGCCATGTCGCGCAAATGTAGTAGTTTTGCAAATTGAAATTATATTTAAGTATAACAATGAAAGAAATGTTCAGAAAAATGGGTATGTTGTTCTCGTTGCTTTGCGTAGCGGTTACAATGAACGCCCAAATGCACGAACCCATCAAGTGCGAAACTTCATGGGAGATTGTTAGTGATGGAGTGGCCGAACTACGTATTTCAGCTACGATTGAAGATGGTTGGCACCTGTATTCTACCGAACTGGAGGATGGCCCCACAGCCGCCACATTGGTAGTAGAAACCATAGAAGGTGCAAGTCTTGACGGCAAGCTCGGCTTCGAAGGAAAAGAGATTGCCAAGTTCGACGACATGTTTGGCATGGATGTCCGCTATTTCGAAGAAAAGGTAACTTTCATTCAGCGCTTTGCCATTGAGAGTGACAACTACACCGTACAGGGATATTTCCAATATGGAGCATGCGATGACCAAAGTTGCTTGCCTCCTACCAATGTCGAGTTCAAATATGGCAACCAGCCAGTTGCAGCCACCCAAGCTTCTGCACCCGACACACAGTCTACAAGCCCCTTCGGTGCACTTTGGGAGCCCGTCATCGACGAACTCGGACAACCTGCAGGTACTGCTAACACAGCAACACAATCTTTGTGGGTAATCTTTTTGTTAGGCTTGGCAGGCGGTCTTGTAGCCTTGGTAACACCTTGCGTATGGCCTATCATCCCCATGACCGTAAGCTTCTTCCTCAAGCGTAGCGGAGACAAGAAGAAGGGCCGTCGCGATGCTTACATCTATGGTATCTCTATCGTAGTCATCTACGTATTGCTAGGCCTGGTTGTAACCCTCGTATTCGGTGCATCGGCACTCAATGCATTGTCAACCGCAGCCGTACCCAACCTCTTCTTCTTCCTCCTTCTGGTAGTGTTTGCCATGTCGTTCATGGGAGCCTTCGAGCTCACCTTGCCCGAGAAGTGGACAACCGCAGTAGACGGCAAGGCAGAGAAGACTGGCGGCTTGCTCGGCATCTTCCTCATGGCCTTCACACTGACCCTCGTGTCATTCTCATGCACAGGTCCCATCATTGGCTTCTTATTGGTTGAGGTTTCCACTTCAGGCAACATCCTCGGCCCCACCATCGGTATGCTCGGTTTTGCCATCGCTTTGGCATTGCCTTTCACCTTGTTTGCAATCTTCCCCGCATGGTTGAAGTCTGCACCCAAGAGCGGCGGTTGGATGAACACCGTAAAGGTAGTGTTGGCATTCGTGGAACTGGCTTTCGCCCTCAAGTTCCTCTCTGTTGCCGACCTCGCCTATGGTTGGCACATCCTCGATCGTGAGACCTTCCTCGCTCTCTGGATAGCCCTTGCCACATTGCTTGGCGCGTACCTGATGAAGTGGATACAATTCCCTCACGACGATGACGACGACCGCAAGGTAGCAGTTCCCCGCTTCATGCTCGGCCTCATCACATTTGCTTTCGCCATCTATATGGTACCTGGTTTGTGGGGCGCGCCCCTCAAGGCTATCAGCGCCTTCTCACCCCCTATGAGCACACAAGACTTCAACCTCTACGAGCAGGAGTTGCATCCCCAGGCTATGGACTACGATCAGGGTATGGCCATCGCACGTCAGGAAGGCAAACCCGTGATGCTCGACTTCAGCGGCTACGGTTGTGTAAACTGCCGTGAGATGGAGCAATCAGTGCTTGCAGATGAAAAAGTGATGAACATCATCAATAACGACTACGTACTCGTAACTCTCTATGTTGACGACAAGACTCCCCTTGCAGAGCCTATCCGCGTGATGGAGAATGGCAAGGAGGTGGTACTGCGCAGCGTCGGCGACAAGTGGAGCTACCTACAGCGCTCTAAGTTCGGAGCCAACGCGCAGCCCTTCTACGTATTGCTCGATGGCGAGGGACATCCTCTGACTACATCGCGTTCATACGACGAAGACATCGAAGCCTATATCAACTTCCTCGAGGAGGGATTGGGCGAATATGCACGCCGTTAATCCGACAGCACACATAAAACAAAAGAGGCTGGCTACTTAGCCAGCCTCTTCTTATATATTATATATTTGCGAATTACAATCTTTTACAGACCAATTGAAAAGTAGTAGCCAATGCCTACACTCCAAGCGAAATCATTCCACATGGGATTATACATCACCTGAGCCGATACGGGAAGCACCCCACCGTGCTTGAATTCAAATTCGTGTCCGGCACTGAGGTTCAGATTACATACGCCAAATCCGTCGTTTCCATAATAGTAAGGAGCAGCAAAGGGGAGCATACCTGCAGCTACCGAGAAGTCCACCACCGAGAGGGAGAAATCGTAGCTCACCTCAAAGTATGAGGGGAAAGCCTGGTTCCATCTATATCCGCTGGGAATCAAAGCCGCGTTCTCGTACTGATTGATGATGGAGTACCACGAGAAGGTGACGGGGATGTTCTCGCTCAATGTAACACTAAGCCCCAGGTCGAGGTAGTTGTCATCAAATGCCGCGCCATAATATTCGCGATAGTTTGCCAGCGAAAGCGTGATGTTGCGCCATGTAGCCTCGACGGAGAGGTCCCACTCGTTGTATTCGCCTTTCTGTAGTGCTTTGCTTCCCCACGTACCCATGCTCACAGACCAGTCGCCGCGGGTATAGTCGAAGTAGGCCGAAGGCTGAATACTTGGACCTGCCGATTCTAATCCGCGCCAAAGGAAACTGCTAACGGCATCGGCGCCTACGGTCACTGACCACTCGCCACGCTCCTGCGCACAAAGCGGAGCCACAGAGCCACCGAGAAGAAGAGCGCAAGCAATTGCTAATACATTGTTTTTCTTCATTTCTTTACAAATCTTTAATTGGGTTAATAAAATTCGGGGCGAATTTACTATAAATCTATAGTTGTGCAAAATAAATGGTTTATTTTTTCACGTAACTATATTTATAGCTTTAAATTAGGCTGCACCTCAGAAATATTCAAATAAATTTGATATTTCGTTCGGTTTGCACTAACTTTAATCCGCTTCGCGGCTTGAAATTAGGCTGCGGCTCGGAAAAACACAAATTTTATTTGTTTTTTCGCTCGCCTTGCACTAATTTTGTCCCCACTATATTTGAGAAAGTTTAACTATTTATGTTGTATTACCTTGTAATAAAGTACGGCATTGGCTGAAGTGAAAGTAGAACCTGGTGGTAACATCAT
>JAZRDT010000003.1:0-6472 GCA_045660385.1 Bacteroidaceae bacterium
CAAGAGTTCACTTGCATGTCTGTTGATATTCTATACTTATCCTCAGGTTCTCAAGTTACGATTGACGGCAAGAATGAGAACTATGCCGACTGGAAGATTAAGAGCAATGTGCCCGCTCAGAAGACGATGAACCTTCTGCTCGAACATGCACGAGAAGAATACCACCTTTACCATCAGCTCACTGTCGAGCACTATCCTGCGCAACAGAGATTTTTCGATGAGCAGACTCGCACACTGCCCATTACCGAACAAAATAAAATAAAGGCTCAGCTTGAGGGAATACGTAATCGGATGGATTCCGTGAACAATATCATTTATCGCAAGAGTCTGAATCTCATGAACAAGTTGCCTATAGATGAAGCATGGCTACACCAAATGCGCAATATCTCATGGAGCGAAGACCACCAAGTACTGAAAGCGGCCAAACAACTCTGTCAACGTATGGATGCTTCGCACAAGAAAACCACTGATGGGCGATACATCATGAACAAGTTCTTTCCTGAGCAACATGTTGAAGTTGGCAATATGATACCTGATATTGAATTGCAGGATACATTGGGCAATCGACACCACCTACAAGAGCTGCAAGGGAAATATCTGTTGCTCGACTTCTGGAGAGAGGGTTGTCAACCTTGTCTGATGAGTATTCCCGAAATGAGAAAGATTGCCGAGTTGATGAAAGATAGTGTTGCCATAGTCAGTATCAGCCCTGACCCTTTGGACATTTGGAAACAGGCGACTATTGAGCATGGAATCTCGTGGCACAACTGGAATGATATGCAAGGAGACAACGGTATATTCTTCCGTTACAACATAAAAGGGTATCCTACCTATTTTATTGTTTCTCCTGATGGAGAACTGATAGCCAAACAGAGAGGATACAGCAAAGGATTACTCCTTGAGTTCTTAAAGGAAACAATCGTTAAACATAAGAAAACAAATAAATAACCAATACAATGAAACCAACCAGACTATTCCTCTTCCTTGCCGTGGCGGTGGTGCTGGGGGCGTGTGCAAACCAAGAAAGATATTACACGTTGACGGGTGAACTGCCTGATTCGAGTTACAATGGAATGACCGTCTATCTCACCGATTTTGATAATGGCTGCAAGATTGATTCTACTACAGTCGACGAAAACAAGGTGACATTTAGAGGCATTGCTCCCGATACTGCGCTTAATTGCCGCATTGACATTGCCCGTAGCCTCTTTTCAAACCCCATCTTGGAAAAGGGTGATATTGTGACAGACTTTGTGAACCACCGCACATCGGGTACGCCTCTCAATGACGAGATGGCACGCATCCTCACATACTTGGGCGACTGGCACGACAGAGCAAATAAAACACGCGAGGAGTTTGAGGGAACACAAGAGGAGTTTGTAGCCCGGTATATGGACGAATTCTATGCCGAACTAAACTCGCTGATGAAAGAAGAATTTCTGAAACACACCAATGATGCCGTAGGCTATTTGATTGTGAGAGAGGTTCTCGGTAGCGTGGAGTTAATGAAACACGTATGCGACAACAGTGGCCCATGGCTCAACAACAAGGGGATGGTTAAACGAATGAGACAAAATACGCAAGGGCTTCTTGCTACAGCTGAAGGCATGATCTATACCGACATCAAAGGCACCGACATTGACGGTAAGCCCTTAGCGCTATCGGACTATGTAGGTAAAGGGAACTACGTGTTGGTGGACTTCTGGGCATCGTGGTGTGGTCCCTGCCGTGGTGAGATCCCCAACTTGCGTAAACTGTATGAGAAGTACAACGGTAAAGCCCTCACCATCCTTGGCATCTATGTCTGGGACAGCATAGAAAACATGAAGACGGCCATCAAGGAGGAACAGGTTGCCTGGCCACAGATTTTCGATTCTGAGGGGACAGCTACTGGAAGCTATGGTGTAGACGGCACTGGCATCCCTCATCTCATCCTCTTTGGTCCCGACGGCACAATCCTTGAACGTGACCAAAACAAACTCCGTGGTGAGAATATGATAAAGACCGTGGGTGAGTATTTGGAGGCTGAGAAAGAATAATTCATGAAAATTTATGGCCAATTCATGAGCATTGCCTTTAGCCCCTGCGGGCGGCGAACTTTGTTTCGTGTTCCCTTTTTTCAACATAAATTCCCGTAAATTGACCATAAGTTATCCGCAAATAAAATTCGTGTAACGACATAAACAACCAACAAAATAAAAACACATGAAAAAAGTACTTGCAATCATTCTAACATTGGCGGCCATTGCTGCTGCCACGAAAGTGTATTTCACCTTCTATGGTAATCATGGGACAGAGGTCGTGCGCCCTGCATTCGCCCTTACCGAATCGCGCAGGCTGACGCTGGAAAAGATTGTTCTGAGCAAGGTAAATACAAAACTTCATTTCTCTGTAAACACTCCTGGCGAATTGCCCGCTCTGGACTCGCTGGCCATCTGTTTGCTTACAGACAAAGGTGACACTATCGCTTATGAGGGTGCTGACGTGACGAGCGGTCAAGACAGCGTAACGCTTTATTTCAAGGCTTTGCCACGTTCGGCCAAGACATTTAGCCTCGTGGGCTACGACAAAGGGTGGTATGGCATACGTACGGATGGCAAAGGGTATGCCCCCCAAAAGGCGAAGGCCAGCGAATATCCGACAGATGAACCTCTGCCCGAGTATTGCATTACAGGCGACACGGCCTATATAGAGGGTCGTTTCATAGGTTTTATCCCCGATGCCGTGGCATACCACTTCCTTGCCACACAGGACCTAGTGACAGGCCGCAACGAAGTGGTGCGATACAGCGACAGCATCACTGGCGACTTTCTGGTCCAGAAATACGGTCTCCACAACCATGCCGTGTATTGCATCTTCCCTGGCGATGCTACGGGTGATTTCTGGTTCTTCCCCGGCTATCGCACCACGGTAACCATCGACCTTCCCGCCATCATGGCCAAGAAGTATGAACTGACGGGGCATGAGAACGTAGGCAAAGGCGTTACCTTCGGTGGGCAAACAGGCGACATCTCCCAAGTGTTGTGGGACCTCACACACATAGACTGGCAGACGGTCATAAAGCACGATGCCGCAGCTGAGATTACTTACAAGGAATACCATACCATACATTGGGACACTTTGCAGGCCCGACTGAATAACATCGAGCACAGTGCAGAGTACAACAAGCGACAGAAGCAGCTTGCCTCGCTCTTTATCCAAAAGGAATATATAAGAAACATCATCAACTATCCCTCGTGGCTCAAGAACTCGTTGCGAAGAGCCAAGGTGAGCAATGTAGACTCGGTATATGCCATCAAGATGGCGGATTACACGCTTGAGGACAGTCATGCCGGAGAGATTGCCCTGTTTGACCGCACATCCAACGTTGGCCTATGGGTTATACGCGATGCATCGGTATTACCCTATGCCTTGGCCAATGGGTTGACGGACAACCCTGCAACACATTGGATGCAAAGCTTCGAGCGTGCTCAAGAGATGTGCCGCGCCATCAACATGAAGCCTCTGGCACCTGATGCCCCCGAGTGGGGTAACCCGATGCCTCCCTTTGAAGATGAGGTGCACCGCTACAATGACTACATGCGTGCCGAGACAGCCCGTTTGGAGAAGGAGCTGACTACCGATGTGAAAGTGTGCAGCGCACCAGTGAAGTATGAAGGCACCATACTCGACTATATAGCCTCCGAGTACAAAGGTAAGATAGTGCTTGTCGATTGCTGGGCAACATGGTGCGGACCGTGCAAGACAGGCATAGAGCAGATAAAAGAGTATAAGAATGAACTCAAGGATGAACCTATAGCCTTTGTTTATCTCACCAATGGCAGCAGTCCCTATGAGACATGGAGCGATATGATCAAGAACATTTCGGGCTACCATTACCGCCTGTCCAATGACGACTGGAACACCATACCCTCCATCAACGGCATACCGCGTTACTTCCTGCTCGACGAAAAAGGAAATGTCGTCATGGATGTCGCCGGTTGGGGCAAAGACAGCCTGGAGCGCTTCAAGAGCAAGATAAATGGACTGCTGAAGGGCATGAAGCGATAGCCCGAAGCTCAGCATTCCCGTACAGAGCGTGATATACCGCCTGAACCGTGAGCCTAAGATGAAGCAAATATATCTATCTTATACTTAAATACTTATATCATTATGTACCAAAATGTACCAATTGAATTGATCGAGCGCATAGAGGCGCTGGAGAGGAGAATGGAAAAAAATTGAAGGAAGGGAAGCCTCCCCTAACCCCTCCCGAAGAGGGGAACTTGCCTTCGCGATGTCTGCAACCCCCCTCTTGGGGAGGGGGTTGGGGGAGGCCCTTAATCTATTACTGGACTATCGCACTCCCGACGGCCGCTACCTCGTCACGCGCAAGGTGCACTGGCAGGCGGTGTATAGGGTGCTGGTGGATGAGGGGTGGTACGATGCCTCGCTGGGCTATGCAGGCTTTGGCGATTATATCCGTTCGGTGGCTCCACCGGGCGGATTTCGCATTATGCCCGACGTGGAGACCATACGCCACATATCACAGACGCTCTACGCCCGTCCCTTCCGCGATTGGCGCTACGATGCCGCCTACGGCACCAAGCGCTGGGCATACGAGCGGATGAGGCGCGTGGCAGCGACGCTGCTGGGCCTGATGGGGGAGGAAGAAAAATAGGGGAAAAGTTGGTGGTGTAGATAAGTTGTAGTACCTTCGCTACTGGAAATAAAAAAACCCGGATTCATCACCAGTATCTGAACACTGGGAGAGGAACGCCCGGGACTGCACGACAAAGGTACAGCTTTTATGGAATATAACAAACATTTTTTCGAAAAAGTTTTCTCCAACAAGCGCATGGAACGCTATTTTGCGTTGTATCCCAATGATGAGGAGAGAGCAATCATGCATTACCAAGCAAATATAAAACTGGCAGAATCTTTCTATACATCGCTTTCAGTGCTGGAGGTAGCTTTGCGCAATGCCTTGAGCCGTGAGCTGGAAACGATGACAGGGCGTGAAGATTGGTATGCTATATTCCCCACCACTCCAGGCTTGACCAACTTGAATCGTTATGTGACTAAGGCAAGCAAGCAGATTGTGGGTCGTCACGAGACGATAACTCCCTCGAAAATCATTGCTGAGCTGACCCTCGGTTTCTGGGTATCGTTGCTCAATGCCGAGTATGAGCTCATTTTGTGGAAGGACCTACGTCGCGCGTTCCCTTATCTTCGCAAGAAAGATCGTCAGCGAAAGACCGTATCAGCACCGCTTAATAGGTTTCGTGCATTCCGAAATCGAGTCTTCCATAATGAGTCAATATGCTGGAACATGCATCGAATACAAGAAATTCATGACGAATTGTTGCTTTTATTAGGCTGGATAAATAAGGACTTGCCCATGCTGCTTCAAGAGATCGACCGCTTTGACCATGTGCAAGCGAGAATAAAAGAGGAAATGGGTTGGAAATAACCCCATCCCATCAGAGCCGTCCGTTAAGAAAATCGGACGGCTCTGATTTTTATAGTTAAAAGTTTTTCGAGCGTTCCGCTTTTTATCCCATCTTGCCCGTGAGGTAGGCGCGGGTGCGCTCGTCGGTGGGGTTGGAGAACAGGGTTTCGGTGACGCCATACTCGACGAGTTCGCCCAGGTACATAAACATCGACTTGGAGGAGATGCGGCGTGCCTGTCCCATGTTGTGGGTGACGATGAGGATGGTGACCTCCTTCTGGAGTTCGAGCAGCAGTTCCTCGATGTGCTTGGTGGCAATGGGGTCGAGGGCCGAGGTGGGCTCGTCCATCAGCAGCACATCGGGCTTCATGGCCAGGGCACGGGCGATGCAGAGGCGCTGTTGCTGGCCGCCCGAGAGGAAGGTACCCTTCTTGTTGAGCACATCCTTCACCTCGTCCCACAGGGCCACGCTGCGCAGGCAGCGCTCCACGGTGGCATCCTTCTCGGCCTTCGATAGCTTGATGCCGTTCAAGGCAAATCCCGAGAGCACATTGTCGTAGATGCTCATCGTGGGAAACGGTGCAGGGCGCTGGAATACCATGCCTACGCGGCGGCGCACATCGATGGGCTCCATCGAGAGGATATTCTCCCCGTTGAGCAGGATCTCGCCATCGACGCGGATGTTGGGGTAGAGGTTGTGCATCAGGTTGACGGCACGCAGCAGGGTCGACTTGCCACAGCCCGAGGGACCCATGATGGCGGTGATGGTGTTCTTCTCTATGGCCGCCGACACGTACTTGACGGCCATCGTCTGTTTGGTGTAGGACACACAGGTGTTCTTAAACTCGAGGATAGGGGTTACTGATTCCATTTCTTTGCAAGATACTTAGATAATAGGTTAAGTGTGAGTACGAAGAGCAGGAGGAAGAGCGATGCGCCCCAGATGAGTTCCTGCAGGTTGGGGTCGTTGAAGAACTCCCAGATGAGTAGCGGTACGGCCGAGATGGGCTTGTCCACCGCAAAGCGGATAAATGAGCAGCC
>JAZRDT010000004.1:0-15503 GCA_045660385.1 Bacteroidaceae bacterium
TTGCGACCTAGGGTGCCGAAGAGCTTACCTGCGATACCGGGGGTGTGCTTCATGTTCTCGCCCACGATAGCCACGGTAGCCAGCCCCTTCTCTGCGGCTACGTGATTGATCTCACCAGTAGCAATCTCCTTGGCAAACTCGTCATTGAGCACCTCGCATGCCAGTTCGGCATCCTCGTTGCGGACACCGATAGAGGTACTGTTCTCTGATGATGCCTGCGACACGAGGAACACGCTGATACCGTTCTGCGCCAAGGTGCGGAAGATGCGGTGGTTCACACCGATGACGCCCACCATACCGAGGCCCTGCACGGTGATGAGGGCGGTATTGTTGATGCTCGAGATACCCTTGATGGGCTTGGTATTGTCGCTCAAGCGTTCACGGATAACGGTGCCCGGCGCTGCGGGATTAAAGGTGTTCTTGATGAGTATGGGGATGCTCTTGTGGAAAGCGGGGTAAATGGTGGGCGGATACACCACCTTGGCACCGAAGTTGCAGAGCTCCATGGCCTCAACGTAGCTGAGCTCGTCGATGGCATAAGCTCCGGAGATCACCTTGGGGTCGGCCGTCATGAAGCCGTCCACATCGGTCCAAATCTCCAGGATAGAGGCATCGAGCATAGCGGCAATAACTGCAGCTGTATAGTCTGATCCGCCGCGACCGAGGTTGGTGACGCGGCCTGTATTCTTGTCTGAAGAGATGAAGCCTGGCACTACCGACACCTTGGGCAATTCGCGGAAGGTCTCGCGGATAAGCTGTTCGGACAGTTCAGAGTCGAGCAGGTGCTTATGATGCTTGCGCTCGGTCTTCATGAAGGCACGCGAGTCAAACACCTCGGCATCCTCGATGACAGCACCCACGATAAGGCTCGAAAGGCGTTCGCCATAGCTCACCACCGTGTCCTCCATGTTGGATGAGATATCCTTGAGGAGGTAGAGACCCTGATAGATATCCTTCAGTTCATCGAGCAGGGCATGTATCTTCTTGCCCAACGCACGTTTCTTGCTGCCCGAGGGGATGACCTGCTGTATCATATCTTCGTGGCGGCGCACCATGCAGTCGAACTCCGTCTCATAGGCGATATTGCCCTGCGTAGCCATGGCGGCCGTACGGATGAGTTGGTCGGTAATGCCGCCCAATGCTGACACCACCACGATGACGGGCTCTTTCTCAGCCTCAACAATCTGCTTTACCTTAAGTATGCTGTCTACGGAACCTACTGACGTTCCGCCAAATTTCATTATCTTCATCTACTTCTAACTTTTACGGATGAATACCTATTTTTTATTTAAGGGGACAAAAATACTACTTGACGGATGAAAATGCAAAAATTATTCCAACTTTTATACTATCTTCGCGAACAAAATATAAACACTATGGAAACAACCCCCATCCTCAACGCCCATAACAAGGCCGAATTTCCGCCTGCGCATACCGCAGAGCATATCCTCAATCAGACGATGATACGACTCTTCGTCTGCAAGCGTTCACGCATCAACCACATTGAGCGCAAAAAAAGCAAGTGCAACTACGACCTCCCCACCTGCCCCACCGAGGAGCAGATACGCCATGTCGAGGCCGAGGTAAACCGCATTATCGAGGCCGACCTCGAAGTCTGCGAACGCTACGTCACCCGCGATGAAGTACCCGAGGGTATCGACCTGAGCAAGCTGCCCGAAGATGCCAGCGAAACACTGCGCCTGGTCTATGTGGGCGACTACGACGTGTGTCCTTGCCTCGGTGCCCACGTAAAGCGCACTGGCGAGATAGGACATTTCCGCATCAGCAGTACCAGCTACAACGAAGGTAATTTCCGCATCGTGTTCCGCGTGGAGGCCCAATAGGATTCCGTCATAGGCGCGACAGGCTTTCACTGCACCTGCGAAAAGAGATTTTCAGATCCAAGAAACCTGTCTGTTAAATAGGCTAAATGCCGTCGGTTGCGAGCAAACAATCGGCGGCATTCCTGCATTATAGTTGAACAGTTTTGTTTAACCCTTAAAACTAATTCAACTATGACTCCAATGAAAAGAATGTACCGACAAGAGTGGGTACCCAGCATCTTCAATGATCTCTTCGACGTAAACTGGATGGGACGTACCAAGGCTACTGTACCAGCCATCAATGTCATCGAGAAGAAAGATGAATACAAAGTGCAGGTGGCCGCACCAGGAATGACGAAAGACGACTTCCGCATCCACTTGGACGAAGCTGGCGACCTGGTCATCACTATGGAGAAGTGCTGCGACCGCGACGAGAAGGAAAAGCCATCCAAAGAGGGTGAATGCTGCGAGAAGAGTGCCAAAGAGGGCGAATGCTGCGACGAGAAGGAATGCAAATTCTTGCGCAGAGAATTCTCATACGCCAAGTTTGAGCAGACACTCGTGCTACCCGAAGATGTGGACAAAGCTGCCATCAAGGCCAAGGTGAAGCATGGTATACTCCACATCAAACTACCCCGCAAGAAGGTGGAGGAGCGCCCGCAGATAGAGCAGAACATCGCGATCGAATAGTGCATAAAAAAAAGAAGAGAGGCTATAGGGCTTCTCTTCTTTTTTTATGTCTACGGTCTATGGTCAACAGTCTACGGTCGGCAGACTTGCTAAGTGCACCGTATAAAAACAAAAAAACCTCTCAAGTGAGAGGCTTCTGCGGTGCGTACGGGACTCGAACCCGTGACCCCATGCGTGACAGGCATGTATTCTAACCAACTGAACTAACGCACCAATGTTTGTTTTGGTTTCGGATTTAATATTTCTGGCGGTGCGTACGGGACTCGAACCCGTGACCCCATGCGTGACAGGCATGTATTCTAACCAACTGAACTAACGCACCAGAAATATTTCAATCTGAAAGCAATCTCTCTCGATTGCGGGTGCAAAGGTAGATATTTTTTCGATATCTGCAAAGGGTTTGCCGATTTTTTTTGAAAAATATTTTATTTATCGGCAAATATGAGCTGATAGAGGCATACATTGATGTATTTTCCCTCTGAAAATACCCAATCAGGGAGGGTGGCGACGTGGGTGAAGCCATAGTCGATGAAGATGGAGCGGGCGGTAGCATTGTCCTCAAAAATGTAGGCATACACCTGGTGCAAACCGAGCACATGCTGGGCATACTGGCACAGCAGGGGCAACACGGCACGGGCATAGCCGCGACCACGGGCGGCGCGGTCGATGACGAGGCCAATCTCGGCACGGCGGTCGGCCGGACTGAAATCGAAGAGGTCAACGGCGCCCACGAGGGTACCGAGGGTGCGGTCCTCGATCATGAGGCGCACCTGCTTATCGGCATAGATATCGTGGGTGTTGGTCTCGATATACTGTTGCAGGAGGTAGCGCGAATAGGGGGTCTTGCAGGCCGACACGCACCACTGACGGGTGTCGTTCTCGATGTGGAAGAGGAAGTCGAGATCGGCAGGCTCGGGGGCGCGAAGCAGGAGGTGGTCGGTGCACAGGTAGCTGTTCATAAGAGGCAATGGGGGTCAGAGGGTGTAGACAGCCGACTCGGTGATGAGGGTGTGGCTCTCAAGCGAGTAGGTAGCGATACGCAAGGTATTGCCGGGGATGTGCTCGAGATGAGCGAGCAGGGCGGCATAGGTGTAGCGGTCGGTATCGTAGACGACAGCATCGTAGGCCGTGAGATCGACATCGGCCGGGAGGTGCACGTCGGGAGACTGGACTTGGGTGGCCTCAACGAAGCGGTGCTTACCCTTGGGCTGATGGCGTTCAAGCAGGGTGCGCACTTCGCTGAGCATGGGGGAGCTGCCCACGACGAGCATACTCATGGGGGCGGCCTCAACGGCAGCCTGGGTGCGGTGGCGCAGCTGGTTGCCGATGTAGGCAAGGAACGAGCGACCCCAAATGGCCATGGTGATGGGGATGCTCACCACGAAGGAGTAGTGCGAGTAGTGCTTGCGGAAGAAGAGGCGCATGGCCTGGTAGAAGGTGTAGACGTAGCGGTAGGAGCTCTTCACGGTGCTCTCCCCCTTATAGTGGAGCATACGGGTGGGGATGAAATAGTTCTTGTACCCGCCCTTGAGGATGCGGTAGGAGAGATCGATATCCTCGCCATACATAAAGAAGTCTTCGTCGAGCAGTCCCACGCGGTCGAGGGCGGCACGGCGCAACAGCATGCAAGCGCCGGAGATAATCTCGATCTCGCTGGCTTGCTGCTCGTCGAGGTAGCGCATGTAGTAGCGGCCAAAGACGCGCGAACGGGGAAAGAGGGAGGCGAGGCCTGACATCTTGCAGAAGGCGACGAAGGGTGTGGGGAGGCCGCGGCGGCTCTCGAGGGCGAAGGTGCCGTCGGTGCGCAGCATATAGGTTCCTGCCCCACCCGCATCGGGATGAGCGTCCATGAAGCGGAGCATATCGGCAAAGGTATGCTCGGTGACGATGGTGTCGGGGTTGAGCAGCAGTACGTACTCACCGGTGGAGAGGCGGATGGCCTGGTTGTTGGCGCGGGCAAAGCCTACGTTCTCGGTGTTCTCGATGAAGGAGACCTCAGGGAAACGTTCGCGCAGGTAGGCCACCGATCCGTCGGTAGAGAGGTTGTCGACCACGAAGACTTCGACCTTTAGCCCCTGGGAGGCGCGGCGCACAGAGTGGAGGCACTGCTCGAGGTAGTGCTTGACGTTGTAGTTGACGATGATGACGGACAGCTGCATAATGTGTGTAGACTTCTCGCTCGGTGGTTATTGCTCAGACTCCCCATCGGTGTAGTGGGCGCGCTCCTCAGCCATCTTGCTGCGCGAGGGCAAGCAGAAGAAGGAGGTGAGGAAGGCAATGAGTCCGATATACATACCGGTGTTCTCAAGGGTTCCATACTTGTAGATGGTGCCTACAACCATAAGCAGGGCGAGCAGGGCTAGACGCAGTACGCTGAGACGGGTGTGGCGCTTGGCGAGCTGCGAGGCATCGGGAGCCTTGGCCACCCAGTGACGGAAGAGCCACTCGTAACCCTTGAAGGAGCCGATGATGATACCGCCCGAGACAAAGAGGAAGAGGACATCGAAGATGTATTTAGCAGAGGGGTCGACGCCCACCATGCGGCCTTCGGGAAGGATGCCGTACTCGTAGAGCAGGACAACGCCTACGACAACAGCGAGCATCGCAGCATAGAGGATACGGATGCGGAGACCTGAGTTCGTTTTGTCAGACATGATATGAATTCGTTTATCAATTTATAATATGACTAATAGGTGCGACCCGTGAAGGGCATACGATTGACCAATGAGCGGCCAAGGGTGGCCTCATCGGCATACTCGAGCTCATCGCCCACGGCGATGCCGCGCGAGAGCACCGACATCTTGACATCGGTACCATCGAGTTTGCGGTAAATATAGTAGTTGGTGGTGTCGCCCTCCATGGTGGGACTGAGGGCAAAGATAACCTCCTTCACTTCCCCACCCTTGACACGTTCGACGAGGCTGTCGATCTGAAGGTCGGAGGGGCCGATGCCATCCATGGGGGAGATGACTCCGCCCAATACGTGATAGAGTCCGCGATAGAGTGAAGTGTTCTCCACGGCGATGACATCGCGCACGGTCTCGACCACGCACACGGTAGTTGCGTCGCGCTGGGGCTGCGAACAAATCTCACACACGTCGCTGTCGGAGATATTGTGGCACACCTTGCAGTACTTGACCTCGCGGCAGAGGCGCGCCACGGCGTCGGCAAAGGCCTCGGCCTCGCTCACAGGCTGGCGCAACATGTGTAGCACAAGACGCAAGGCGGTCTTGCGGCCTATGCCGGGGAGCTTGGCAAACTCGCCCACGGCTTTCTCTAACAGAACTGATGAGTATTGCTGCATATCAGGGGCGCAAAGGTAGCTATTTATTTCTTTTTAAACTATAGTTGGGTTACTTTTGAGTGGGAGAGAGCATCAGTTCCACGCGTTTCAGTTCATTACCACGGCTGTGAAGAGCATGCTGGATATCAACATTGGTAACACGCTCAAGCAACACGCTGGCCTTGTTCCAATGGAAGGGAGCAAAGTCGTTGTTGTGGATGATGGTGTTGCCCTTCCACTGGAGTCCGTCGACCGACTTGGCATAGAGTAAGGGGTGGTCGAAGGTGTTGAACTCATTATTGACGATGCGGATGGCATTCTTCTTGCCGCCATGAAAGTAGGCTTTCTGCTCTGCCAGCGCGGGAATCTCGGGATAGATGGAGATAACGGCGTTGGTAAACTGGAACATGCTGGTGAGGGAGTTCACAAAGCGGTTGCGGCGAATGAGGACGTCGCGGCAGGCGCCGGTCTCGTACCAGCCGTTGCAGTCGCCACAGAGGAGGATAGCAGTGCCGGAGGTGTGGTCGAAGAGATTATCCTCAACAACCGTGCGCTTGGGGGTACTGAAGAGGGTGCCACGAGCGCGGTTGTTACGGATGGTGTTGTGAGCGAAGTATACTTCGGGAGTCCAAGTAAGGTTCTCGATACCATAACCCTGTTCTGCACTAATCTCAGCGGGGAGGGCATCAGCAAAGCGGATAACAAACTCACGAGTGCCGTGAGTGGCGCCCTTCAATGCGAAGGGATGAGGCTCGCCGCTGCGTGCTGCACCATCTACATATTCGGCAATCTCGGCCACCTCGGTAACGAAGATATCGTCCCCGCCCACGAGTTCCATGGTGTGCGACCGCACGAACTGCACCTTGTCGCCCACGTAACCCCAGTCGAAGCCCCAGGCCTGTCCGTGCATGTAGCGAGCGCGAAGGGTATGGTCGTCGATGCGCTCCATCACCTTGAGGTAGATGCCGTGGACATTGATGGCATCGTCCATCATGCCCTCGTAAAGTCCGTTCACCGAGGTAATTTTACCCCTGCAGCCCGAGAAGTGGGTGGCATCGGCCTGCGTGGTGAAGTAGCGGGGATCGGTATCACCACGGAGACATACACCGAAACCGTCGAGGGTAATATCCTCGCTCATCTGCGCCAGCAGCCCCATACCCTCAGCGTAGTGCACCTTGACCTGCTCGAGTCTGGTGTCGATGGCATGGCTCACGAAAATGCCTGGTGAAGGGCGTTCATAGGTGCGCATAGCCACTACGGTACCAACGGGAAGGCGCTTATCCTTCCATGTGGGGGCAAAGAAGGTGTGCTCGTCAATCGGCTCGACCTGCTGCACAGGGGTACCTATATCAGCTGTGGTGTATACGATATGGCGGGTGTCAGGTTCAAAGGCGATGCCCCAGAGGGGACGATGGGTCCAACCTTCACCGCTATGAGCAAAGGCTCCGTCTGCTGTGAGACTAACATTGACCCAGGGGGCGACGCGGAAAGTGATGCCTTCGGGCTCGTTCTTCACCACCTCGGCCTGAGCGATATGGGGAGTGGCAAAGTCGATGCTGAGGTTGCGCAGCGTACAGTGCTCGGTGGATACAATGCTCACGGGAAGCATGCGTCCGTGGAAGATGAGGTCGGCTCCCCGGCCGTCTATAGTGAGGTTCTTGAACTCCTCAATGGCGATGCCTACAGCGCGGTCGGCATGCTGGTCGTGGTTGCTGATATAGTACTCCTTGTGCACGGCACCATCGGGGTAAAAATGATACTGTCCCGGAGCGAGGTAGATAGTAGCAGACTGGCCCGTTGCATCGGCTTTGACATGATCGAGGAGCTGGGCCATGAGGGCCGACATGTCGGCTCCCGTACCGGGGACTACGCCAAACTGGGAGGCATCATACACCTTGCGCGCTGAGGCTGTAATCACCACCAATACGGCGGCAAGGATAAGGGATATACGTTTCATTGCGTTCATAGTATTCAATATATATATAATAAATAGCGGACAAATATAGTGAATAAAATCGGGATTCGGGCCCTGTTGGGGTATTTTTCTTGCCATGGGAGCAAGTAAAGGGGTGTTGATTTCGTTGGAATAAAAAAATCCATTAACTTTGTCTCCACTAAACAAACAACAACGACGTGGAAATCAAAAGCGCAGAATTTGTAATCAGCAACACCCGCATCGACCGCTGTCCGCAGGACGGGAAGCCCGAATATGCTTTCATCGGACGCTCGAACGTAGGTAAGTCGAGCCTCATCAACATGCTCACACGCAAGCCCAAACTGGCCATGACATCGGCCACACCGGGCAAGACGATGCTCATCAACCACTTCCTCATCAACAAGGCATGGTACCTGGTGGACCTGCCGGGCTATGGCTATGCGCAGCGCGGTAAGAAGGCTAAGGACAAACTGACACAAATCATCGAGACCTACATACTGGAACGCGAACAGATGACGAACCTCTTCGTGCTCATCGACATACGACACGAACCGCTGGCCATCGACCTGGAGTTCATCGAGTGGCTGGGCGAGAATGGGGTGCCCTTCTCGATCATCTTCACCAAGGCCGACAAACTGGGTACACAGCGCCAACGCGAGAACGTGGAGCGCTATCTCACCCGACTCCGGGAGCAGTGGGAGGAGTTGCCACCCTACTTCGTAACCTCATCGGAAAAGGGCATCGGACGCAACGAGGTGCTCGACTACATAGAACAGATCAACAGGAGCCTGTAACGACACGCTCACCCAAACGCATACACTGACAGCATGATAGCGATTGTAAACTACGACACGGGAAACATACGCTCGGTGACCAACGCCTTGGCGCGCGTGGGCTGCACCGAATGGATCTATACGGACGACAAGGCATTGCTGGCACAGGCCGACAAAGTGATTTTGCCGGGCGTGGGGGAAGCGTCGACGGCAATGGCCAAATTGGCTGAGCGCGGACTCGCCACCTTCATTCCCACACTGACACAGCCTGTGCTGGGTATCTGCGTGGGCACACAACTGATGTGCCAAAGCAGCGAGGAAGGCAACGTGGAGTGCATGGGCATCTTCCGCACCCAGGTGAGAAGGTTCCAGGACTGCAACGGAGAGCCGGGTGCGGCTCCAATGAAAATCCCTCACATGGGGTGGAACCAAATCACAGACCTGCGCACACCGCTCTTCAAGGGTATCGACGAGGGGGCATACATTTACTACGTACACTCTTACTATCCGGTGTTATGCGCCGACACCATCGCCACAAGCCACTACATCCATGGTTTCAGCGGGGCGCTGGGACGTGACAATTTCTTCGGCACACAATTCCATCCCGAGAAGAGCGGAGCCATCGGAGCGCAGATCATCAAGAACTTCCTTGAGTTATAGGCGGAGTGCTCTCCGTACTCGGAGCGGATCAGCCCTTGAAATAGACATCGAGCAACTGACGCGCTGCCACAAACGAGGTGAGTTCACCATCAAGTACCTGACGCTCCTTGCATGTAAGCAATGATGCGATGGTGGGGTTATGATAGAAACTGTCGCGCAGGGCTTCGTTAATGCTCTCGTACATCCAGTACTTAGCCTGCTCATTGCGGCGGTGTTCAAAGTAGCCGTTCTTCTTTACAAAGTCGACATAGTCGAACACCATGGTCCATACCTCATCAATGCGCAACCCGTAGAAACCGGAATAGGTGAGCACCTGAGGAGTCCATCCACTCTCGGGAGCAGGGAACAGGTGCAGAGCGTTGCGAAAGTGCGAGGCGGCAAGCTCGGCACGATCGGCATTGTCGCCGTCGGCCTTGTTGATAACGATGCCATCGGCCATCTCCATAATGCCTCGTTTGATACCTTGCAATTCATCGCCCGTGCCTGCCAGTTGAATGAGGAGAAAGAAATCGACCATGGAGTGCACGGCGGTCTCGCTCTGACCAACACCTACCGTTTCGACGAAGATCTTATCGAACCCAGCAGCCTCGCATAGCACAATCGTCTCACGGGTCTTGCGCGCCACACCACCGAGCGAACCAGCCGAGGGGCTGGGACGTATGAACGCATCGGGGTGCACAGAAAGCTTCTCCATACGAGTCTTGTCGCCCAGGATGCTGCCCTTGGTTTTCTCACTGGAGGGGTCGATGGCCAGCACGGCCAACTTGCCTCCGTAGCGTTCGAGCACATGCAGTCCGAAGGCATCGATAGAGGTACTCTTGCCTGCTCCGGGCACGCCACTGATGCCGATGCGCACTGAGTTTCCTGCATGAGGCAGACACTTCTCAATGACCTCCTGTGCGATGGCCTGATGTTCGGGCAAAAGGCTCTCGACAAGTGTCACGGCACGTGACAGCATGGTAATATCGCCTTTGACAATACCCTCAACATATTCTGCTGGGGTAAACAGACGCTTGCGCTTCTTGGGCTTCATGTAGGGATTGACCATCGAAGGTTGTTCAATGCCTGCATTCACGGTGAGTCCTTTGTAGATATCGTCGTTCTCAGGATGATGCATAGTACAATGTGGGAGTTAATAGTTTTCTCGACAAAGGTAGCATTTAATTGTGAATTATTTCGTACCTTTGCGATATTATTCACAACAATATGAAAAATAACATACGACACGGCAAGAAGGGTCCCAATCAAATATTTCACTACTCACCTGTAGAGGAGACCACCCTTCTCCCCTTCCTGTACCTGATACTTGCCCCGAAGAGCAAGAGCGACATCAAGTCGATGCTGGCACATCACCATGTGGCAGTGAACGGACAGCCCCTCACCCAATTTGACACACCGCTCACCCCACGCGACAAGGTGTCAGTGAACTTCACCCGCCCCTTTGCGGTGTTGCGTGCCAACCAACTGCACATTCTCTACGAAGACAAGTACCTCATCGTGGTGGAGAAGGCCGCAGGATTGCTCACTGTAGGGCATGACAACAAGAAGAAAACAGCACAGAGCCTGCTCACAGACTACCTGAAACAGAAGGATGCACGCTCGATGGCTTATGTATGTCACCGATTGGACCAGTACACTTCGGGCATACTCGTTTTTGCCAAGGACCCGGACCTGCAGCGCGAACTTCGTTACAACTGGGACAACTACGTGCGTGAGCGCTCTTACACCGCTGTCGTGGAGGGTTGTCCCGAGATACCTCAGCAAGAGTTGCGCCACAACCTCGTGGAAAACAGCAACAACATGATGGTATACGTGGCACGAAAGCCCGACGAAGGACGCCTGGCTGTGACACGCTACCGTGTGGTACAGGCCAACGACTATCATGCCTTGCTTGACGTGCAGATCTTCACCGGACGCAAAAACCAAATCCGCGTGCAACTGGCCGAGATCGGCAACCCCGTGGCAGGTGACCGCAAATATGGTGGCACAACAAACCCCATAGGCCGACTGATGCTACATAACCACCGCCTCTCGATCATTCACCCCATGACACGCGAATTGATGCACTTTGAGGCGCCCATACCGGCAGCATTCCGCAAGGTGACAGCAGCCACTACCGATAACGACAACGAATAAAAAGGACCATACCATGCAAAAGAGCCACCTACTACTCCCCGCACTTGCCGGCCTGGCTGCCTGCACTGGAGGCGACAAGAAGCAAGAGGCAGCTGCCCCACAGCAGCCGATGAACATCCTCTTCATCATGTGCGACGACCACTCGTATCAGACCATCAGTGCCTATGACCAGCGCTACATCGAGACACCCAACATCGACCGCATCGCCAACGAGGGCGTGCGCTTCACGAACAGTTTTGTAGCCAACTCGATCAGCGGCCCGAGCCGTGCTTGCATGCTCACAGGCAAACACAGCCACGCCAATGGCTTCACGAACAACCACACCCGTTTCGATGGTGCACAACTCACCTTCCCTAAATTGTTGCAACAGGCAGGATATGAGACTGCAGTTGTGGGTAAGTGGCACCTGGCATCGAACCCTACGGGCTTCGACTACTGGGATATCCTCATCGGACAGGGCGAATATTACGACCCCTTCTTTATCCGCAATGGTGAGCGCATCCAGCGCGAGGGCTATGCCACTAACATCACCACGGACGTAGCTATCAACTGGCTCGACAGTCTGCGCAACCCCGAAAAGCCCTTCTGCTTACTATTGCATCACAAGGCTCCGCACCGCACATGGATGCCCGACACCTGTGACCTGGAGCTCTTCAGCGACTCGAATTTCCCCGTGCCCGAGACCTTCTACGACAACTACGAAGGCCGTATCGCCGCACAGCAACAGCAGATGAGCATCGCCAAAGACATGAGCATCGTATATGACTTGAAGATGGCCGACCGCGAAAACGAACTGCACAGCGCTTACGAGGGTTGGGGACGCGAGATGTATCGCCAGCGCCTACGCCCCGAAATTCAGGCTGCATGGGACCGACACTACGATCCTGTCATAGCCGACTTCAAGGCACGCAACCTCAGCGGAAAGGAACTGGCCGAATGGAAATTCCAACAATACATGCGCGACTATCTGCGTGTAATCACTTCGGTTGACCGCAACATCGGTATAGTACTCGACTATCTCGAGAAGGAGGGTTTGTTGGACAACACTATGATTGTATACACCTCGGACCAAGGATTCTATATGGGTGAGCATGGCTGGTTCGACAAGCGCTTCATGTACGAAGAGTCGTTCCGCACTCCCCTACTCGTGCGTCTTCCCGGAGGCAGGAAGGGCGATGTAGCACAGCTCGTGCAGAACATCGACTATGGTCCCACCTTCCTCGACCTTGCAGGTATAGAGGTTCCCGAGGAGATGCACGGAGAGTCGTTCCTCCCCTTGCTCAAGGGTGAGAAGACTGATTGGCGCGATGCACTATACTATCATTTCTATGAGTACCCCGCCGAGCATGCCGTGAAGCGCCACTATGGTGTGCGCGACAACCGCTACAAACTCATACACTTCTACAACGACATCGATTCATGGGAGTTGTATGACCTGAAGAACGACCCCAACGAGCTCAACAATATCTACGGCCAACCCGGTACCGAGCGCATCACCAAGCGCATGATGAAAAAACTCACCGAGTTGCAGGAGAAATACGATGACCCGATCCGCACGGAGGGAGCAAACTAAGAGGCACATCTGCTGCGATCGCATTCACAGCATCGTTCCATAACAGAAAAGAGAGCACTTGCAAAACAACTTGCAGGTGCTCTCTTCTTATATTGTCATATCTTGTGGAATCAGCTACGGAAGACGATTGGTACAGTTCTCAAAGTGGCGCAGACCCTCTACGGTATCGAGAAACTGTATGGCGCCATGGGAGGCTTCGACGATCTTCCGGGTGGAGATGCTGATGTTGCGCACATGGGCAGCGAAGCGTTCTTCGTCGGCAACGACAAGCGATAAATCGGGACACTGCAGGATGCGCAAGTAAGCAAGTGCCGTTTCATAGGTATTAAGACGATTCTCAGCACCGAAGTTATAGACTCCACCTGGCAGATGAAAGGTGTGAGGCAGATTGCGGACCACCTCGCCAATCCAAGTGATGCCTCGGAACTCTCGTGTGGCAAAGTGCAAAGGGGTACCTTGAAGAATGGCTTCCTTGACATTGACGACAAAGTTGCGGTGGGTGTGCATGCCGGCCTGGGGAGTGTCGTACATCCAGGTAGCACGCAAGGCTACGCAATCGGGGCAGAGTTCCAGTGCACGTTCCTCGGCTTGCAGTTTGTGACGTCCATAGTGGTTTTCCGGAGCTACGGAAAGGGTCTCGTCGAGCAATCCCATCTCAAGGTTGCCATTGTACACCTGGTCAGAGGAGAAGAAGATGAATTTGCATCCATACTCGGCCGCGATGCGAGCGAGGTTCTCAACACCGGTGACATTCACGAGGTAACTATCGTAAGGATGCTCTTCGCAGTAGCCGGTGTTGGACAGGGCTGCCAGATGCACGATGGCATAGGGGCGGTGACACCCGATGTATGAGCGTACAGCTTGGAGCGATGTGATGTCGAACTCCCTATGCGAAGGGGTGAGCAGTTCGTAGCCGTCACTCATAGCACATGCCAGGCGACTACCCACAAAACCGCTTGCTCCGGTAATCAAGACCTTCTGCATGGGGCACAATTCAAGGGATTACTCATCATCATCATCATCAAAGAAGAGGAAGTCGGCCATGCCGAAGTTGTCGTCGCCAAGGAATTCATCGAGATCGCGGCGCTCCTTCTTGGTGGGACGACCTGTACCACGCATACGGTTGGCAAAGCCGCTGATCTTGCTCATCTCTAGGATGTCGTACTGCTCCTTCGGGGTGATGTTTTCCAGCATCTCGGGCACCAGTTTGGCACCTACCCGGTTCTCTATGGCCTTGAGCACACGGAAGGTATAGGTAATGGGAGCCTTGCGCACACTGACCACATCGCCCTCCTTAATAGTTTTCGAGGGCTTCATGTTGACGCCATTCATAGTCACCTGCCCTTTCTTGCAGGCGTCAGTCGCCATGGAGCGGGTCTTGTAGAGGCGTACTGCCCATAGCCATTTATCGATTCTTGCTTCCACGTGTTGTAAATTAAAAGTTGAATATGGAAAATGGAAAATTAGTGGACTGAAAACGGAAAGCGATGCATGAACTTTCAATTTTCAATTTTTAATTTTCAATTCTTCTTGTTGTATTGATTCATTGTGATGGTGATACCAGCCAGACAGAAGCTCTTGACTATCTCGCATGCCGTAGGAAGCTGCTTCTCAATGATAGCCTCATCTTCGGTGCTGAACTTACCGAGCACAAAATCGGCTTGCGCACCACGGGGGAAGTCGTTACCGATGCCAAACTTCAAGCGGGCATAGTTCTGTCCGATGAGCTGCGCGATGTGCTTGAGTCCGTTGTGACCACCATCGCTACCCTTTCCCTTGAGGCGGAGGGTACCGGTGGGCAGAGAGAGGTCATCGACCACCACGAGCATATTTTCCTGCTCGACATTCTCCTTCTCCAACCAATAGCGCACGGCATTGCCGCTAAGGTTCATAAAGGTCGTGGGCTTAAGCAACACAATCTGCGCATTCTTCACACGCATATTGGCTACAAAGCCATAGCGCTTGTCTTCCCACACGGCATTGGCAGCCTTGGCCAAAGCATCGACCACACGGAAACCTATGTTGTGGCGTGTGCCATCGTATTCATAACCCGGATTACCCAAGCCAACAATCAAGTATTTCATTTGTTATTCTATTTATAAATGAAAGGGTTGAAAGTCGGGACTTACATCCACAACCCTCAACCCTTAAGTTTTAATCAATCAATGATTACTTCTTACCGTTGGCAGCCTCACGTGAAGCACGTGTAGCAGCTACGCTACATACAACGGTCTGAGCGGGAGTAACGAGCTCGAGACCCTCGAATGAGAGTTCACCTACCTTGATAGACTTGCCGAGGCCAAGCACAGTAACGTCTACGGTCAACTTCTCGGGGATGTTAGCGTATACAGCCTTCACCTTGATCTTACGGATAGCCTGCTGAAGCTTACCACCAAGCTTAACACCAGCAGCGAGACCAGTGAGAACGGTGGGAACCTCCATTACGATAGCCTTGTCCTCAACAATCTGGAGGAAGTCCATGTGAAGGATGGTATCCTTAACGGGGTGGAACTGAATATCCTTCAATACAGCCTTGCACTCAACACCATCGATGGTGAGGTTTACAACGTGGATATCGGGAGTGTAAACGAGCTTGCGAACAGCGTCAGTTGTTACAGCGAAAGCCTTA
>JAZRDT010000005.1:0-6787 GCA_045660385.1 Bacteroidaceae bacterium
TAAAGTTATTATTTATGGGCATTTATGGCAATTCATGTTAATATTAAAATTCAGCACTACAAAGATAATCATTCTCTCAATCACATCAGAAGCTACCGCAGGAATAATCTTCGCAAATAAAAAATAGTACCAAAACCACGGGGATTTGGTACTATCTATTGCACAATCTCTATCGGAAAAGTAATAGTAGATATTTTACATTTCATTTGGTGTTTTGTAAACCTAATACTAACTTTGCGCACAATCCAAGTGCGGAAAAATGTATGCATACAACAAAAATAAGTGCCGAAAATGTATTACAGCACTTGATTTATATGCCGAAAAATGTAGCAACGTATGGAACGTATAGATACGAAAGTTTTGGTTTTACGTATCCTCTAAACCCTAAACATTAAACTCTACACCCTAAACACTACACTACAAATACAACGACCCATAGTTCATTATCGTCCACATCGATAGTTCGTGGTATACGCCGTAGCGTTCTTCGCGGGGCTCCTCCATTTCGTAGCTAGGCGAGTCGTTGTCAGTCACGATGATGTCGAGTATGGGACGCTCCAATCCTTCTCGCCAGGTGAAGCGCATCTTCACCGTGCAGTCGTCGAGCTTGCGCTCGCGCTGCAGCAGCGCATAGAAGTCGGGCACCAGCTCTTGGGTGAGGGCCAGCATACGCTCGTTTGTGCATACCAAAGTAGAGATACACCTACGGCGTTGGCGACGCAGCCAATACTCACGATACTTCTCATTCTTGAAGACAGGCTCGCTCGGCTCACGCGAGGTGATCTCCGTACCAATACGGTCCGTGCCACGGTAGCCACCATTGGCAAACAGCTCGGGCAGGTGGCGCTTCACCGTGCGCAGCATCGCGGCATTGAGCACAAACTCCTCGCCAGTGATGCACAGCAGGCGCTCCATCTCGTCGGTCGCCTTGCGGTAGTTCATCTTCCCCTTGGGCATGAGGTATGGTGCCACCATGGGGTGCATCACACGGCGCAGCCAGCGACGAGCCACCTTGTCGAAGCGCAACAGGTTGAGGCACTCCACATATTCCCACAACGCCTCGTGCTTGCAATAGTCGAACCGCGCACGGCTGCCACACGGGAGATTCATCTTGTAACATAGGTTCATATAGTACCTATAGGCCGACTTCACCGTGATGTCCACAATTGCCATGTCCATCTCGTAGAGTTGTACCTTGATGTCAACATTCTTGTTCGTGAAGCGCTCCGTGCGCAAGTAACGTACCTTGATAATTCTTTCTTCTCTTTTCATAACATTCTTTTTTTACATTGCAAAGGAACTTTATCTGTGAGACAAAAGATGTCTGAGGCAGATATTATTCTCTATTTTCCTTCTTTAAATTCTCCAATGCAGTTTGGGCAAGAGAGACATACGCAGGATTCTCATGGCCCGGGAAACCATACCAGTCCTTGATGCGGTGTAGTGCATTGCGGGCATCGACGCCTCCTTGTGCGGCCGATAGGGTATAATATCGGATGGCCTCCTCCATGTTCTCCCCTACCCCAATGCCTCGCTCGTAACAATGTCCCACCTCATATTGTCCCCAGGCATCGCCCTGTTCTGCCGCGAGGCTATATAGGCGGAATGCCTCATCGTTGTCCTTGAGCACCACATTGCCCAACTCGTAGTGCGACCCCAAGAGCACTTGAGCCAGCGCATTGCCGCTATCTGCCGCTTTGCGCAGCCAATATATCGCACGCTTAGGTTTCAAGTCTTCTTCATACAGGGCATCATATTCGTAGTACTTGCTCAACTGAACCATGGCATTCACATCGCCCCGCTCGGCCATCTCTTCCCATCTCTCCACTTGAATCAGCTTATCCAAGCGTGCCATTCTTGCTTGGTAGAATCTCTCATCCAAGAAATGATCGGTGGCATCTTCCCGTATTTCAGATTTATAGGCACGAGTATAGTACTCCTTTGCCAACTCATAGTTGTGTTCCATGCCGGTGCCATCTTCATAATATCTGGCTAGGTTGTGCAACACTTCAGGATCGCCCTGTTCGGACTCATGTATCCACAATGCAGCCTGTTCACGCTCTTCTTCCATCCGTTCTTTGCATTCTTTGGCCTCTTCATGGCCTTGCTCTGCAGCTTGGGTATACCACTGCAAAGCCTTATTGAAGCTGGCCCTCACCACATCTCCATATTCATAATACATGCCCAACTGGTATTGCGCTTCGGCACAGCCCAGCTCGGCGGATTTCTCACACCACGCGAAGCTTTCTTCCTCATCAAAGCGACACATCGACAAACCGTACAATGCATCGGCATCGCCCTGCTCGGCAGCCTTGGCATACCAATACTTGGCCTGCTCACGATTGGCATTCGCTCCGTTACCATAGTAATAGCAATTACCCAAGAGGTATTGTGCTTTCACGACTCCTAGCTTGGCTGCTTGCTCAAAATATTCTACAGCTCTCTTATAATTGCAGTATACTCCATAACCATAGTAATAGCAATTACCCAACTGATATAGAGCTTGGGGATGATTCTGTGCTACCGCATCAAAAAAGCAATCCACCGCCTTTTTCTGATCAATAGTTACACCATACCCATTGGCATAGCAGATGCCTAGTTGGTATTGTGCTTCAGCATCGCCCGCTTCGGCTTCACGCATCCATTGCTCAATCTCTTCTCGTGAGGGGTACTTCAGTTCGTCTTGTTTCATGTTGTTGCTTGTTTAGTGTTTCCCGTTTTATATTTCTGTTCAACAAAGATATCTCGTTTTCTCTCAAGTAGGGTTGAATACATTTCACAGATTTCTTGCCCGAGAAAAATAGTACCAGAACTATCCGATTTTGGTACCGCTTACCTTTCCACAATGCAAAAGTACCGGGCATATACGACAAAATGTGTCCGAGGGTGAGATTCTCTCCCACTAATTTGCACTGATTATTTTCTCCCACGAATATTCACGGATGAGCACGAATCTTTGCACGCGCTATGCTTGTGCTTCGCCTGCCGGAGGGCAAACGCAAGCGTAGCACGCGTTATCTGTTTAAGTTCTGTTTCATCAGTTGACTATAAAATCCGCATTCCTTGTCATTCGTGGACATAGATATAAGAACGAATCAGTGTGAAGTATACCGAGTGTCATTAAGGCTAAATCGCGCTCAGCACCTTGCTAGGTAGTTAAAAAATATTAAATAAACCTTATGTTTGTTTATTTTTTTCACGTTTTACCCCCATTTTTCGCTGTTTTTGCCCGATTTTGCACAAAAAACGACCCTATATATAGAGGGCCTTCTTTCCTAAGGCACTTCAACATGACTTTTTTATTCACTTAAAAACCACAATTAGCTGATGAGACAACTAAAGATTTCGACTAGCATCACCACCCGCAGTGAAACACTCGACAAGTACTTGCAGGATATCAGTCGCCAACCCATGATTTCTGTCAATGAGGAGGTAGAGCTTGCTCAGCGCATCCGGCAGGGCGACCGTGCAGCCTTGGAGAAGCTCACCCTCGCCAACTTGCGCTTCGTGGTTTCGGTAGCCAAGCAATATCAGAACCAGGGCTTGAGCCTGTCAGACCTCATCAACGAGGGCAACATCGGGTTGCTCAAGGCCGCCGAGAAGTTCGACGAAACCCGAGGCTTCAAGTTCATCAGCTATGCCGTGTGGTGGATTCGCCAGTCCATACTGCAGGCTCTGGCCGAGCAGTCGCGTAACATACGCCTGCCGCTCAACCAGGTGGGGTTGCTCAACAAGATCAGCAAGGAGTCGGCACTATTCGAGCAGCAGCATGAGCGTCGTCCCACATCGGAGGAACTGTCCGACATCTTGGATATCCCAGCAGAGAAGATCGACGAGGCACTAAGCCACTCAGGCTCCCTCCTCTCGGTAGACGCTCCCTTCGAGGAGGGCGAGTCAAACAGCCTGCTCGATGTGCTCCCCAACGGCGATTCACCCACTACCGACAAGTCGCTCATGAACGAGTCGCTCGCCACGGAGATCGACCGCGCCCTCTCCACGCTCAGTGAGCGCGAGAAGGAGATACTGCAGATGCTCTTCGGCATCGGCTGCCAGGAGATGACGCTCGAGGAGATCGGTGACCACTTTGGCCTCACTCGCGAACGTGTGCGCCAAGTTAAGGAGAAAGCCCTCCGCCGCCTCCGCAGCACCTCGCGCAGCACCCTACTGAAGACTTACTTGTAACTTTTTAACGATAACGATGACGTTAACGATAACTAAAAAATAAAGTTTCCCCTTAATTTTGCCAAGGTGTAGGTAGTCGAAGGCAACTACATGATACATAACTCAATAGCGACCGACACCCGGTATCGGTAGGGTGTCGGTCGCAGATTCATCAAGCAAAGCCCCATATGCTATAGGCCATATCTGAGTGAGTAAAACAATTTCATTTTTGCCCTGGCAAGGGGCGAAGCCACTAAGGTTAATAAAGTTCATAAATCGGTTGGCAGTGGCGAAGTCCTATATAGGTTATTGTACGAATACACCATATACATCCGTACAATTTTTCACGTCACAATAGGAATATTGAGTTATGCCAAAGTCCAGTACTTATATACAAGTACTGCAGTACTTAGCCGTAAGCACTCGAGTACCGATGGTAAAGTACTTCAGTTTGGATACTTCCAAACTGAAGTTTAGCCTTGCATATTCCAGTTTGGAACCTCACAAACTGAAGTTTTACACTGTAAAAACTGGACTATCATAGGCTTGATAATTTTTTATCGCTTTGTTGACAAATTTTTGTCACCATAGTGATAATTTTTTGTCAAAGGCTTGAAAAAGTTTGACAAAAAAACATCATCCATCAACAATCTGTCAATCATTCATTAACCGCAGCTCCACCGCTCTGTTTTCGTCATCGTTAACGTTATCGTTGCAGCAGTGTATCTCACTGCTGCTCCTTGCCAGGCCAAAAATAAAAATCCTCTACTCGGTAAAAATTACAAGTTTGCATTTATTTCGTTGCATGCATATACCTCAAAGATTGCAAACATCAAACAAAAGCGTTTGCTTCACGCTGTCCCCACCGACACCCCACCGACACTGGGTGTCGGTCGATAATCGACTCATTCATTGTCGTTTACAAGCAAATACCGACACCTTGACTAAAATAAAGAAAAACAAGTAAATCAATCTAAACGACCAAGCATTAAGAAGTTTCTCAAATGCAGATGCGTTATACCATTATCGTCGTTGCGAGTAACACCTGGGGTCATCGAAACCACATATTTGGGATAATTATCTTTTATATTACGTAGATTCCCAAATTCTCGTTCTCTAGTTTCGTCATTAGCAATCAAATATGCAGCCTGAATGTATATCCGTTGTGTGCCAGCCTTTTTTGTACACACAAAATCTATCTCCCCAGCTTGCAGTTGACCCACACAAACCTTGTATCCGAGGTTGATTAGATGCTGGTAAACGATGTTTTCAATAACCTTTTCGATATCACCTTCCCGGGTACCTCCAGCCTGAGCATTTCTCAGTCCGTGATCTTCGAAGTAGTATTTGTCATTACTTTCAAAGAGACGTTTGCCGTGAATATCATATCTATTGACTTTATGTATGATATATGCCTCCTCAAGATATTGAGCATAATCGATAATCGTGTCTGCAGAAACATTCGTACCTTGCGATTTCATATATTTAGATATGCTCGAAGCTGATATGATTTTACCAATGTTATCAGCAATAAAATCAGTCAACTTCTCCAAAAAAGAGACATTGCGAATATTGTTTCTAGAGATTACATCCTTCAGAAGAACAGTGTTCAATACATCTTTCTGATATTCTATTGCGTCATCTTCTTCCAATCCCATTTTAAGCAGACCTGGAAGACCGCCAAATTGGATATACTTGGCCAATGCCTCATCTCCGTCGTGCAAATTATGGAACTGTAGGAACTCCTTATAGCTCAGCGATTGCACGTAAATCTCTTTGTAACGACCACCTATAATCGTGCTGAGTTCCTTACTCAGCATTTTAGCATTGCTACCAGTAACGATGACTTCAGCATCAGGTTCAGTTATGTAGCTTCTGACTGTTCGCTCAAAATCCTCTATCTCTTGCACCTCGTCAATGAGAATATAGTTCATCTTACCTACTTGGTAATGAGCGTCTATGTAGGCATTCAAATCTTGATAGGTCTTGATATAATCAAAAGCCTTCTTCTCTTTATCAATATAGATGATATTGTTGTTGTCATCCTTTGCTTTGATATCACGAATCATCCTCAGCGTATAACTCTTGCCTACACGTCTTTGTCCTGTCAGAACAATAATAGTATCTTTTCCAAGATACTTCTCTATCTTGTCCCAATAATGTTGCCTAACCAATACGTTCATATCGTTTATATTTGATAACACCGACAAAGATAATAAAATTATCGATTATACAAGATAAAATGGTCAAAATATTACCATTTATCGATTTTGAATTATTCTAATCCGTGAAGTGGACAAAAGAATCTCCCACGAAACGAAGTTCGCAGGCCAAGGGGAAAAGCAGAGCAACGAATTTTATTGGTTGCCTAAAGATGCAATAATACAGGTATATATTTATGATAATTGCTTTTCCCTCGATATGGCTACCGCCCTCGGCCAGCGACCTAAAGGTTTACGAGCTATTTACTGCAATTTACGTTAAACAAGAGCAAGCTGCGTTCTCTTTGTTTTTGAACATAAATGGCCACGAATGCCCATGAATGTAAATAAGAGGTAATAATATACCAGTTGTCCAGAATACAAGTATTGTCCCTCTAAATTAGGGGGCGTAGCAAGGTCTATAG
>JAZRDT010000006.1:0-20637 GCA_045660385.1 Bacteroidaceae bacterium
AAGTGGTTTCCACATCACCCTGAAGGCTCAATCCCTTCGTTATACCATAACTGGCAACTGCGAGACCTCCATATATCTTAGGAGGAAACTCCCAACCGAACATTAATACTTTCATACTTGCGTTCCTCCTATATATTATATGTCATATTCATTTAACACATCCAATATGCGCAGTATCTCGGCCACGTTCATGGCGAAAGCTACAGCTCCACGTCCACGGAATGGGGGGTTACCGTCGAATAGTTCAGGAATAGAACCTATACAGTGTGAGGTCATCTCATCTTCAAAACCGATAAGCTGACGTTCCACGAACGACAGACCGCTCATCTTGTGGATACGTAAGTACGCCTCCATATAGAATCCACCAAGCCAAGGCCATGCAGTACCCTGATGGTAAGCATAGTCACGTTCAACCTGCGGACCCACATAGTTCGGGTTGTATCCGAAGCTCTTGGGGCTGAGTGAACGGAGCCCCTTCGGAGTGAGGAGTTCCTTGGTAACGATATCAAGCACACTCTTCTGCTGCTTGCGGTCGAGAGGGGAGTATTCAAGAGCAACGGCAAAAATCATGTTGGGGCGCACGCTCCAGTCAGGAGTATCGCCATCCACGAAATCATACAGCCATCCATGTTCGTTGAGGAACTTACCCACAAAAGAGAGTTGGCAACGCTGTGCCAAATCATTCAATGTTTCTGAGAATTCCTCATTACCACCCACATGACAAAGTTCTGACACAAAGCGCAGCGCATTGTACCATAAGGCGTTAATCTCTACCACATATCCTGTACGAGGCACTACGGGACGTCCGTTAGCTGTAGAGTTCATCCATGTCACCGCCTTATCCTTACCATTGGTATAAAGCAATGCATTATCGTGGAGGAAGAGATTATCGTGCTTACCAAGACGGATATATTCGATGATATCTTGCAAGAGCTGGCCGTACTCGTCCCAGCACTGCTTCATCGAGGTCTTCTTGGCATATTGCTGCAATGTCCATACAGCCCATAGCAGTACATCGGGATGCTCCATCTCATATACCTTGCACTCGCTGGGGCGCTCGTTCACGAAGTCTTCGATAGCCTCAGCGGCAGTCTTCATAGCTGATTGGAACTCGTCCATCTCGTTTACCGCCAAGGTTAAACCAGGAAGCGAAACAAACATATCGCGAGCACGGCACTTGAACCAAGGATAACCAGCCAGGATATAGTGCTTGTCGCCTTGCAGGTTGTGGAACTGATGACCTGCAATTACCATACTATTCTTAAATGTATCGCGCGGGGGACGGATCTCATACTCATGCTCGAACATCTGCTTCAACTTGCGTGATGAAGCCTCAGAGATACCGGCCGAGAAGATGATGGTCTCACCTTTCTTGATGGGCACTTCAAAGTAACCGGGCACGTAGAGGTCCTCGTTGAAGTGGTAACCGCGCTCCTGCTCCTTCGGATACTCCATACCGCGATACCAGTCTGGTGCATACACAAACTCGCTCTTCTTGTTGGTCTGCATATAGAGTTCGGGGTATCCAGGATACATGCATGTCTTGATTCCGTTGTCAACCTCCTGGTAGTTCTTGTTCACCTGCCAGTTCTCATGTGTAAACTGACGCACACTGCGGAAGGCCATGAAGGGGCGCAAGCGCAATGTCGTGGGTGAATGAGCATCGAGCAAGGTGTAGCGGATGAGGATACGGTTCTCATGATGAACGAAAGCCTTCTCTTTTTTCAGGATTACGCCACCCACACGATAGATAGTCGTCGGCACGCGCTCCCATTGAAACTCTCGGATATACTTATGTCCTTGGGGACTAAAACTGTTACCCGAATACTTGTGTACGCCCAAGTTGAACTCGGCGCCGTGTTGAATCACTGTCTCATCGAGCGAAGAAAGTAACACGTGATTTTCATCGTCCATTTCAGGAATGGGGATGACGAGCAATCCATGGTACTTTCTTGTATTGCAGTCAATAATGGTAGAGCAACTATAGGCGCCCGACCTATTGGTACGCAATATCTCGCGAGGGAGCGATTCTTCTAAGTTCGTCATTAACGTCTTGTCGAATCTTAAATATCCCATAGCTTTAGATTATTTATTAGTAGTAAAGTGACCCAAAAGTACAATATTTATTCGGATAAAGCCAAAGTTTTTATACAATATTTTACAAAAAGACTCATTTTACCCAAATTTTCACCTCAGACTTTGTCATTTGCTGTTTTTTGGTTAGCTTTGCAACTCCTTTCGAAAAAATTAAAAATTGAATATTAACATTTAAAACTGGCCTGACGGATGCTTTCCGCGATGCCTGAATTCCCTCTCACCTTGGAGAGGATTAGGGTGAGGCCCCCCAAAAAACGACATACGATTATGATGAACAAATGGTTTGAATGCAAAGTTAAATATGTGAAGACCATGGAGAATGGTCTCGACAAGCCCGTAACAGAAACCTACCTCGTAGATGCCCTCTCCTTCACCGAAGCCGAAAAGCGATTCCTCGAAGAGATACGTCCCTTCATGAGCGGCGAGTTTGAGGTTACCGGCATCAAGCCCGTCAAGTTTAGCGACGTATACTACTGCGAACTCGACAGCGCCGACAAGTGGTTCAAGTGCAAGCTCGCCTACATCACCGTAGACGAGAAGAGTGGTGCCGAAAAGAAGAGCAACTCATACAGCCTAGTTCAGGCAGGTGACCTACGCGAAGCCATCAAATACCTCGACGAGAACATGAAGGGCACCCTTGGCGACTATGAGATAGCCTCTGTCACCGAAACCACCATCATGGACGTGTTCCCCTACAAGGCTGACCTCGATTAACCTGATGTCCATCGCCCAACGCATACAAGACTTACGCAGATCACTTCCCTCCGAGGTGAGCCTGCTGGCTATATCCAAGTACCAGCCCATCGAACGCCTGCAAGAGGCCTACGATGCCGGACAACGCCTCTTTGGCGAAAACCACATACAAGAGATGGCTGCCAAAGCCGCCACCCTACCCGCCGACATCCAGTGGCACTTCACCGGCCACGTGCAGACCAACAAGATCAAGTACATGGCATCCTTCGTGAGCCTCATCCATGCAGTCGACTCCTTCCGTCTGCTGCGCGAGATTGACAAGCATGCCGCCCGCCATGGTCGCGTCATCGACTGTCTGCTACAGATACATATCGCCCAAGAAGACACCAAATATGGATTCACCCCCGACGAGTGCCTGAACATGCTCGCCAACGAGCCTTGGCGCGAACTACAGCACGTGCGCATCACCGGTCTCATGGCCATGGGCAGCAACACCGACGACATGGAACAGGTACGCGGCGAGTTCAAGCAGATTAAGAGCCTCTTCGATGAGCTAAAAGAAAAATATTTTTCCGACAAACCCTCTTTCTGTCAGATATCAGAAGGCATGACCGACGACTACCCCATCGCCATAGAAGAAGGCAGCACTATCGTGCGCATCGGCTCCATGATATTTGGAGAGAGGGAGCCCCACCCTAACTCTCCCTCTAAGGAAGGGACTCAGACATTGCAGAATGGTTAATGATTAAGGGTTAGAAGGCCCATCCGGACGACACATTCAACACTCATCATTCAACATTAAACATAAAAAAAGGCCTTACCTTTCGGTAAAGCCTTTTTTATTGAGCGTTGTATTGATTAAGCCTCTTCAGCAACAACCTCGAAGGGGATCTCTACAGAAACCTCCTTGTGGAGCTTAACTGTAGCCTTGTATGAACCAACCTCCTTGATAGTCTCCTTCACAACGATAGTCTTGCGGTCGATCTCGAAGCCAAGCTTAGCCAAAGCCTCAGCGATCTGAATGTTAGTTACAGCACCGAAGATTGTACCAGTAGCGCTTACCTTAGTAGCGATGGTCAATGCAACGGGAGCGAGCTTAGCAGCCAATTCCTCAGCATCAGCCTTGATCTTAGCGAGCTTGTGTGCACGCTGCTTCAAGTTCTCAGCCAATACCTTGCGAGCGCTCTCAGAAGCAATCACAGCCTTGCCTTGGGGAATGAGATAGTTACGGCCATAGCCCTTCTTCACTGAAACGATGTCGTTCTTGTAGCCCAAACCTGCTACGTCTTCAACCAAAATAAGTTCCATGTCTTGTTCCTCCTTTTAATTATTTCATCATATCAGTTACAAATGGGAGCAATGCCAAGTGGCGAGCACGCTTAACGGCCTGAGCCACACGACGCTGGTACTTGAGTGATGTACCGGTGATGCGACGGGGAAGGATCTTACCCTGCTCGTTCAAGAACTTCTTCAAGAACTCGGGATCCTTGTAGTCTACATACTTGATACCGCTCTTCTTGAAACGGCAATATTTCTTCTTCTTAACGTCTACTGTAGGGGGGGTCAAGTAGCGGATTTCACCATTCTGTGCTGCCATAATTATGCCTCCTGTGCTTTAGCTTGTTTAACACTCTTTCTCTTTGCTGCGTACTCAGCTGCATACTTGTCAAGCTTAACAGTGATGTAACGGATTACGCGCTCGTCACGACGGAAGTTCAACTCGAGCTTCTCAACTACTGCGGGCTCAGCCTTGAACTCGAGCAACTGATAAAAACCTGTAGACTTCTTCTCGATCGGGTATGCCAACTTCTTCATACCCCAGTTCTCTTCATTGATAATCTCAGCGCCAGCAGCAGCGAGAATACCCTTGAACTTTTCTACCGTCTCCGCCATCTGAACATCAGAAAGCACGGGTGTCATAATGAAAACGGTTTCGTACTGATTCATAGTCTTTTTTGTTAATTAATAAATGTATTTTCTGAAATCGGCTGCAAAATTACCACTTTTTTTTTATTCCACCAAACTTTCCGCAAAATTTCCACACGCCTTCCGAACACAACCCGTAGAACGTCTATATAATTAATAATATGGAGTATCTGAGAACATACGTATCCTCAAGATAATCCATACCACACATATGAAGACTATCATCTCCCAAACCAAGCATTATCCTCACCCCTACAACAACTTCACCCCAAGCGCATTGACAAATCAAAAAAAACTTCACTCTATAAAGATTTCACCCAACATTACCACATTCAATTGGGACATTTCATCCGGTTTACACAACCTTTCACTAGCTTTCGCAGCTTTAAAATAGGAAAAATGCAAATAAATTTGCTTTTTCGCTCACCATGCACTAATTTTGTCGCTTAAATAGGAATAAAACTAAAAAACAACATAAATTATGAACGGATTTTTGAAAAATTTGGGTCTTATCCTCATCGTTATCGCTTCTGCAGTATTGGTACTCAGCCACGTAATGGGTTGGAACAATATCAACGCTGTACAGTTCGGCTCATTCGGCGCTATCATCCTCGGTGTAGTGCTCTACATCTGGCTGAACAAGAAGTTGGGTTAAAGCGCTGCGCGCGGTGAAAGGCGAATGGTTAATGATGAACGATTAACTGACGCCAACAGACAAAACAAAGCAAAAGAGAGTTTCCCAAAGGGAAGCTCTCTTTTTATTTAACCGTTGCTAAGCAATTTTAACCGTACCGCAGGCACTTTGACCGCACCAAAGGAGCATCACTCAGGCACAATAAGTTTGTAGCCTTTGCCATGGATATTTTTGATCTCAAGCGAGGGGTCGGCCTTGAGGTGCTTCCGCAGCTTGGTGACGTACACATCCATAGAGCGGGCGTTGAAATAGTTATCGTCGGTCCAGATGGTCTTCAGGGCAAAGTCGCGCTGCAGAATCTCACCACTGTGCGCGCAGAGCAGAGCCAGGAGTTCGCTCTCCTTGGTGGTGAGCTTTATCTGCTCTCCGTCGATGGTGAGCAACTGCTTCTGGGTGTCGAAGGTGAAGCGTCCTACTTGATAGATATTGCTCTCTTTGGGTTTCTTCCCGTGTGTACGACGAAGGATAGCATCAATGCGCAAGGTGAGCTCTTCCATGGAGAAGGGCTTGGTGAGGTAGTCATCGGCACCGATCTTGAAACCGGCGAGCACATCCTCCTTGAGGGTCTTGGCGGTAAGGAATACGATAGGAACCTCAGCGTTGGCCTGGCGTATTTCCTGAGCCAGAGTGAAACCATCCATCTTGGGCATCATGACATCGAGCACGCACATGTCGTACCTATTTTTCACGAATGCCTTATAGCCTGCATCGCCGTCGGGGCAGAGATCCGTACTATAGCCCTTGGCGTTCAAATACTCTCGTAACAGCATGCCAAGATTCTCGTCATCTTCGCACAGCAAAATAGAAAATCGATCGTTCATAGTCGTTCTTACTATTTAATTAGGGGTAATACAATAACAAATTTGGTACCTACGCCCAGTTCGCTCTCCACGCGTATGGTGCCGCGGTGATCTTCGACAACCTTCTTCACATAGGCAAGTCCGAGTCCGAAGCCCTTCACGTCGTGACGGTTGCCGGTGTGCACGCGGTAGAAGCGTTCGAAAAGGCGCTTGAGGTTATCCTTCCTGATGCCTATGCCGTTGTCCTCGATGGAGAGGCAGTAGCGGTCGCGTTCGTTCCAGGTGCGTATGGTGAGGCGAAGGGGCTCGTCGTCGCGGCGGTACTTGACGGCATTATCCATAAGGTTGAACACGACGTTGGTGATGTGCATCTCATCGGCCAGCACGTGGGGTTGCTCAGCGTCAAGTTGACTGACAATGGTACCGCCATTCTTCTCGACCTTGAGAGCAAAGGTATTGACCACGGCGCTAACGAGGTCGTTAAGATTGAGTTCAACAGTCTTCAAGGTCGATTTTTGCTCGTCGAACAGCGACACCTGCAGCACCTTCTCTACCTGGAAGCGCAGGCGCTTTGCCTCATCGCCGATGACCGAGGTGATGTGTTGCAGCATCTGGGGCGACTTGGCCACAGAGCCGTCGGTGAGCATCTGCGCGGCCAACGAGATGGTGGATAGAGGTGTCTTGAACTCGTGGGTCATATTGTTGATAAAGTCGTTTTTAAGTTCCGTTACCTTCTTCTGCCTAAATATAATATAAATGGTATATAGGAATGTTATACACAATACTATAGTAAAGAACAGAGCAGGCCACATAAAACGAACTGAACTATATATATATTTGTTCATTGTGGGGAAGTGAATTTTCAGCACTCCCATCTTATTTGGAGGATCGTTGCTAAATAAAATTTGTGAATAGCCATGATGCTCGCCCTTGCACTCGTAGTCGGAACAGCGATACACCTCGCGTCCGTCGCTGGTGGATACGGTGAAGTGGTAGGGGAGGTCGATGCCATTGTGTAGCAGTTCGGCCTGCAGATCACGATCGAGGGCATTAAAGTTGACACGTTCTTCGAGGGGCTTATTGCTGGCGGTGTAGAGGATATTGTAGATGACCTCATCCATAAGCGAACGCTGGTGTATGTAACGGTTGCGGACCACCTCGCTGAGCGAGCGCGACACCTCGGGGATATCCTTGTTCTCTGCTTGCTGCGGACGGCGGGGAATGACGATGGTGCGCATCTCGAAGGTCGACACGCGGCCGTCCTTCGTGCTCTTGAAGTCGTAGTGATGGGCCACCACATCTCCCTGTTTGCTGCGTTGCCTGAGCAATTCAGACTGCATAGCTTCCTTCTCCAGATAGCTGCGGGTCTCGTCGAGCTCGAGTTTGTGGGCTGCATTATAGAGGCTGCGCTTTACCGACTCGTCAAAATGAGTGCGACGCATCGTTACAATCTCCTCGATGTATCCTACTTGCATCGATAGCAGGCACAAGAACGAGCCTACCATGATAATGCCTAATATCAGTATCGTACGTTTTTTCATATTGCAAATATACACGACTTCTTAAAAAAACGCCAACAATTTAACAGATATTAAGCCAAAAGATAAGCTTTATTAACATACATACGCAATTAGATTAAGATTTTAACAATCATACAACCATTTTGTTCAAAACATACACAAAGAATTTACACCCTACACCACAAGCATGTCAATTTCTTTTAATACCTTTGCAAAAGCAAGAGACAATGGATAAATGACAATCAACAACCAATATCCGAAAAATTCATAATTCATAACTCATATCTCATAATGAACAAGAATCTATTTGCCACACTGCTCGTGAGCTGCACGCTGCTCGCCTGCACCGACACACCGAGTGCCGACTACCACACCGTGCCTCTGGCACAGGAGATAAACCTAACGGGAGACAAGGTCTTCACGCTCAACAACCACACACCCATCGTATATGAGGGAGGAGAAGCCATGCTGCGCAATGCACAACTGCTGTCCGAGTATATCGGCGAAAAAACGGGACTAAACCTACAGACCACCGCAGAGCCTCAGACGGGCGCCATCACCTTGGCCATCGCACCGGGCGAAAATGCCGAAGGCTACTCACTCACCGTGACCGCCGAGGGCGTAAACATCACCGGAGCCTCAGAGGCGGGAGTATTCTATGGTATACAGACCCTCCGAAAGGCTTTACCGATAACCGACGCCAAGAGTATCAAGTTACCCGCAGTGACCATCAACGACTATCCCCGATTTGGCTATCGCGGTGCCCACCTTGACGTATCGCGACACTTCTTCAGCGTTGACTCTGTGAAACGGTTCATCGATATCCTCGCTCTACACCACATCAACCGCTTCCACTGGCATCTGACCGACGACCAAGGCTGGCGCATCGAGATCAAGAAGTACCCGAAGCTGTCAACCATTGCTGCCGAACGCAGCGAGACCGTGATAGGACGCAACAGCGGTGAGTACGACGGCAAGCACTATGGCCCCTTCTTCTACACACAAGAGGAGTGCCGCGACATTATCGCCTACGCGGCCGAGCGCCATATCACCGTGATACCCGAGATTGACCTGCCAGGCCACATGCAGGCCGCATTGGCCGCCTACCCTGAATTCGGTTGCACAGGAGGTCCCTACGAGGTATGGAAAATGTGGGGTGTGTCTGACAACGTGCTCTGCGCCGGCAACGATGCCACCCTACGCTTCATCGAGGATGTGTTGGCCGAGGTTATCGAGGTGTTCCCTTCCGAATATATTCACGTGGGTGGTGACGAGTGCCCCAAGACCGTGTGGGAGAAATGTCCCAAATGCCAGGCTCGCATCAAGGCGCTGGGACTGAAGGACGATGAGCACAACAGTGCTGAGATGTACCTGCAGAGCTTCGTCATCTCACACGCCGAGAAGTTTCTCAACAGCAGAGGCCGACAAATCATTGGTTGGGACGAGATTCTTGAAGGCGGACTGGCGCCGAACGCTACCGTACACTCTTGGCGCGGCATTGCCGGCGGACTAGAGGCTGCACGTAAGGGACACGACTGCATCATGTCACCCAACACCTACATGTATTTCGACTATTACCAAACCAAACACACGGCCGACGAACCTCTGGCCATCGGTGGATATGTGCCCGTAGCAACGGTATACAACTACGAGCCCATACACCCCTCGCTCACACCCGAGCAGCAGAAGCACATCATTGGCGTGCAGGCCAACCTATGGACCGAATATGTGCACACCTTCAAACACGTAGAGTACATGGAGCTACCCCGCATGGCGGCACTGAGTGAGGTTCAATGGTGTCTGCCCGAACGTAAGGACTATGCCGGATTTGAGCAACGCATGCGTCCGCTCTTCGACCTCTACGACCTCAAGGGATACAACTACGCCAAGCACATGCTCGACATCAAAGCGGCATTTGCCACCGACACAGCGAAAAACCACCTCACCGTAACCTTCAGCACCATTGACGATAGTCCCATACACTACACCACCGACGGCAGCGAGCCCACTACAGCATCGGCCCTATACAAGGAGCCGCTCGTAATAGAGGGCAACTGCACCGTGAAAGCCAAAGCATTCGGCAAGCGTGGTGCCACACGCACCTTCGCCGAGGAGGTCACCTACAGCAAGTCTACCGCCAAGCCCATCACCCTGCTTCAGCCTTCGCACCGCAGCTACACCTACGAGGGAGCGCCCACGCTCACCGACGGACTAAAGGGTAACCACAACTATCGTACCGGACGCTGGTTGGGATTTGCGGGCAACGACTTCGAGGCTATCATCGACCTGCAGAAGCCGATGGAGATCAGCAAGGTATCACTCAGCACTTGCGTGGAGAAGGGAGACTGGGTGTTTGACGCACGCGGATTCATCATCGCCACCTCAACCGATGGCGAGCACTACACCGAGGTTTTCAACGAGCAATACCCAGCAATGACAGAGCAGAACCCCAACCAGATTTACAACCATGCGTTGGACTTTGCACCCACCGAGGCACGCTACGTGAAGGTAAAGGCTCTCGTAGAGCATAGCATGCCCGAGTGGCACGGCGCAAGAGGCTACGCAGCCTTCCTCTTTGTTGACGAAATTGCCGTCGACTAAAAACTGAACATCAAGATAGAAGATAAGATAGCGGGTCATCAAAGGTTTTATCCTCCGGTGACCCGCCTTTTCTTTTCTTTTCTATCATTCACTTCACTGTATAGCGCTTCAGCTCCGACAGCGTACCATTAAAGACATTGAGATCAACGCTGACATCGATACCGGGCACAGTGCCATAGTCGGTGTGTTGCCAAAAGTGCCACTTACCACCGTACGAGAGTTCGTCCACATAGTAGTGGGCTATCCAGAGAGGATAGGTATCAAACTCAGGAGCATCAAGGTAGCGCAGTTTATATTTATAAGAGGTGTAGATGATGGGCTTCACACCGTAGTGCTGCTCGAGACGACGGAGGAACACCAGCAGATCGGTCTGCAATTGCGCCTTATCTCGCGGCTTGCGTTCGATATCGAGCACGGGAGCCAAATCGCCCGGCTGAAGCTGAACCTGCGAAATAAAGAATTCGGCCTGACGCACAGGATTGCTGTTGGGATTATAGAAATGATAGGCACCACGCAACAGTCCCACCTGGGCGACACGAGCAAAGTTCTCATCGAAACGATGATCCTTGTGATCACCACCTTCAGTAGCCTTCATAAAGACAAAGCGGATGGGGTATTCCAGGCTCTCAGTGGCCTTGACCTCCTCCCATTGAATATCACCTTGATAGTGCGACACGTCGATGCCATGCACCTTGTAGTTGAGCGGCAGGCACACGCCATAACCCTTAGCGCCATAGCAGGGTCTCCAACGGAAGCTATAGGGGCGAATAAAGAAGCAGTAGAAGAAAATGAGCAAGGCCAATGCACCTATTGCCGTGAGTAGCCAATGCATAGTGGACGACTCACGGAAACGCTTCCACGCACGGGCACGCGCCTTACTGCGGAGCGCTTTGCGCTTCGCAGCCTCCTTAGACTTGGACTTAGCCTTGGCGAGGCGACGCCTCTCCCGTTCGCTGAGCGTCTTACCCTTGAGCGCTGGCTTGCGAGCACTACTCTTGGCCGAAGCACGGGGTTTGTCGTTCACACGTATGGTTGTGGTGCGTACAGTGGACTTGGTCATAAAAAAGAGAATTAAAAATTGAAGATTGAAAGTTATCAGTGATAATCAAGATTCCAAGCCTCCATCTAATGCGACTAGAACCCAATCATCATTAATACATAAAAGAATTGAAAACTGAGAATTCAAAGCGATGTTCAAATTCTCAATTTTCAATTCTCAATTTTCAATTTCTATTAGAGATCACCCAACTCGTAACGAAGAGTCATAGTGGGCTGATCACATACCTCGCGGGGGCCATAATACTGGATGGGACCGGGGAATACATATTCAGTCTCGCTAGCCCATGCCTCACGCTTAGCTGCGAATGCCTTGAAGGGAGCACCATCGAGTTCTACAAGAGCCTTCTTGATAACGGGCTTCATCTGTCCGTGACGACGCTCCATGTTCATAAGCATGGTTACGGGGATACCACCAGCCAACCACTCCTCAGCAGGACGTGTGGTGTGACGGATTGAAGGCATGTAACCGGTCTTACCTGCTGCGATGAGCATTGAAGCAGCATAACCGAGTGAGTAGCAGTAGTCTGCATCGTAGTTAGAGGGAGCTGCGCAACGACCTTCGTAACCGAAGAAGTGGTGCTGTGCTGCAAACTTACCGTTGTACTTACCTGCAGCCTTCCACTCGTCGAGCTTGTTGCCTACCATCTCAGAAAGGAGCTTCTCTGTCTCGATGAGCGATACCTGTACGTTACCGTGGGGATCGCGGTCGAGTGAAAGCTGGCGAGCTACGCCCTCGGGCAGGCTTGCGTATACCTTGGCATTAGCTTCAGTGAGGTGATCGATGATGTACTGACGCTGGTTGGCCTCCTCAACAGCTGCAAACTCCTCTGCGTTGTGAGCGAGGAAGTCGTTGAGCTCGCTGATGAGCGACTTGATCTCGGGGATAAACTCGATAAGGCCCTCGGGGATGAGTACGATACCATAGTTGCAACCATTCTCAGCACGCTTTACTACTACATTGGCGATATCGGTTACAACCTCATCGAGTGACTGCTTCTTAGCCTCAACCTCCTCAGAAATGATACAAACGTTGGGCTGAACCTGAAGAGCAACCTCAAGAGCGATGTGTGATGCTGAACGGCCCATGAGCTTGATGAAGTGGTAGTACTTACGGGCTGAATCGCAGTCACGCTCGATATTACCAACTACCTCAGCATATACCTTACATGCGGTGTCGAAACCAAACGAGGTCTCAATCATCTCGTTCTTTAAGTCACCGTCGATAGTCTTGGGGCAACCGATTACCTGTACGCCAGCGTTGATTGAAGCATAGTACTCAGCGAGTACGCAAGCGTTGGTATTAGAATCGTCACCACCGATGATTACGAGAGCGTTAATCTCGAGTTTCTTGAGGATCTCAAGACCTTTGTCAAACTGCTCCTTAGTCTCGAGCTTGGTACGACCAGAACCAATCATATCGAAACCACCGGTGTTGCGGTATTCGTCAACAACCTCAGCGGTGAGCTCGCGATAGTTGTGCTTTACCAAACCGTCGGGACCCATAAGGAAACCATAGAGACGGCTTGTGGGGTTAAGCATCTTAAGACCGTCGAAGAGACCTGAAATCACGTTGTGACCACCAGGAGCCTGACCACCTGAGAGGATTACACCTACGTTCAAAGGCTTGCTCTCCATCTTCTCAGCGGGAACAAACTTCAACATGGGCATACCATAGGTGTTGGGGAACAACTCCTTGATAGCTTCCTGGTCTGCAGCAGACTGTGTGAGGGCACCCTCCTCAATAGTAACTGCACTTCTCAATACTTGGGGCAACTTCGGTTGGTACGAAGCTCTTGCCAATTGCAATGCGCTTTTCTTCATTGTGGTAAAAATGTGTATAATTAAAAATTATTATTCGTTTATTCTTCCTATATGGCACGCAGATAACACTGATTAATGTCATCCGTGACCATCCGCGTGCTCCGTACAATCCGCGATCAAAAAAATCTGCGGTCATCACTGAGCATCCGTGTCATCAGCGAACTTTTACAAACTGTCGCAAATTTTGTAAAAATCTATGAGATTATCAAATTTATCAGTTTTTTTCTCCGTTGTTTGGTGCATTAAACTTTATTGACTAACTTTACCGAAGAAACTGCGGTTAGGTTTGTAACCTCCACGTTACACTTGCCGCTTACCAAAAGACAAAACCATTAAAACAAAAGACTATGGCTAACAAAAGAGAATTGAAAAAGAGCATCAACTTCGTTGCAGGTGACTTGTTTCAAGAGTGTTTAGTGCTCAAAGTAATAAAGAAGGTAGACAATGAAAAGGTGGACGAGATACTGACCGACATCCTGAACCTTCAAAACGAATTCCTGGCCCGTACCAACCATCCCCAGCCCGGCAACGTGAAGGGTTACTTCCGCAAACTGTACAGCGACTTCGGCGATGCCGTAGAGGCCATCATCAACAAGATGCAGGCAATGTAATTAAACCCTGAAATAAAGTTGACAAAAACAAAAAAACAGATTAGAATAAGAAGAAGGCCTCTTACAAGGGGCCTTCTTCTTATTTAAAGCACTATATTAAGGGGATTAGAGCCCCTCTTCCACATCAAACAGGCAGTCGATGGTCTTCGACTTGAGCCATGCAGCCTCCTCATCGGTAAGCTCGGGTGCAATTTCCTCATACACACGGGTATTGAAGCAATCGATAAACATCTTCTCCTCATCGGCGAGCAGTTCCTCCACCAGCGGTGTAGTATCAATATAGGTACAGGTCAGGGTCATGAATGCCAGCCAGTCGCCATACTCATTGACCTCGTCTTCGTAACAGAGAAGCATATTCTCGTGGCGTATGCCATAGTGTCCTTCGCAGTACATACCCGGTTCGCACGACGTAATCATGCCCGGAAGTACAGCCTGATCATAGAGGTTCTGGCGAAGGTCCTGCGGCCCCTCATGTACACAGAGCACATGCCCCACACCATGTCCGGTGCCGTGACCATAGTTGCGGTTATATTTCCATAGCGGCATGCGAGCCAAGATATCGAGGTTGGCTCCACGTGTGCCACGAGGGAACGAAGCCAAGGACAATGCAATCATACCCTGCAACACACAGGTATAGTCGGCTGCCTCATCATCGGTGAGCGGTCCCAAAGGTATGGTGCGAGTGATATCAGTCGATCCGTCAAGGTAGTGAGCGCCCGAATCGAGCAGATAGAGTCCACGAGGCTCCAGCACACTGCAGTTCTCCGGTGTTGCCGAGTAGTGTGGCAATGCCGCATTCTTGCCATATGCCGAAATGGGTGCGAAACTCTCGTCGATGTATCCTTCCATCTCTTTGCGGATGCTGATAAGCTTGTTTGCCGCATCGATCTCAGTGATACGTTCGCCACGCTCCATAGCCTTCTCCAACCAGTAGAAGAAGCGGGTTTGCGCCACACCATCCTTATGGTATGCACAATGAAATCCGGCAATCTCCGTATCGTTCTTTATAGCCTTCTCCAATTTCACGGGTGATGTAGCATTCACCACCTTCGCACCATAATGGTCTGTAACTTTCTCGTAGAGTGCATAGTTGAGCATCGCCCCATCAATATATATGGGAGCATCGCAAGGCCATGCGGCCACGTCGTTCATCACCTCTGCATAGGGTGCCAGTTCTATGCCATCGGCAGCCAAGACGGCACGCAGCGAATCGTCGAACTTTTCCAATGAGGCATACAACACGGCACGTCCGGCACTCATCCAAAGGTAAGAGATGAGTACGGGTGTATGGGCGATATCACAACTGCGCAGGTTGAGCATCCAAGCCACCTCGTCGAGACTGCTGATCAGTATCGAACCGCAGCCGCGCTGGGCAATACATCCACGCAGCCATTCCAACTTATCGGCACGTGAGCGGCCTGTATATTCTATTCCCAGTTCAAACACCGGAGCATCGGGCAACGCTGGGCGATCGGACCACAATGCATCGATATAATCGGGGCGACTAATCACCTTGATACCCTTCGGGGCAAACAGCTCCTGCATGTGCTCTACCGTAGCCAATGGCATGCACAAGCCATCTACACACACGGTACTGTTCTCACCAAGCACCTCGGCCAGCCATTCAGGATAGTCTACCGCCTCGGGCACACGCAGCTTATGAAGTTCGATGCCCGTACCTTCGAGTTGGGCCGTAGCCTGAATAAAGTAACGCGTGTCGGTCCACAATCCGGCATGGGAGGCAGTCACCACCACCGTGCCATATGAACCGGTGAATCCAGATACAAACTTACGTGCCTGCCAACGCTGGGGCAGATATTCACTACTGTGAGGGTCAGTTCCCGATACCACAATGGCATCCCATCCTTCTGTTTGCATCATCTGACGCAACTGAGCGATATTCTCTTTTGGTGTCATAGGTATATATTCTTTTAATTTATCTGTTCGCCATTTCTATATGTCAAACGCAAATATAGGACTTTTCATCGGCACGAACAATATTCTTGTTAAAAAAACGTCTATTAAAGTAACGAAATAAAATTTATGTACTACATTTGCCCGACATTAACGAGCACAACACATTCCATCTGCAATGAGATACGGCATAATCCTTCTTCTCTGTCTTGTCGGACTGTTCAATACACAGGCGCAAGAAATCACACGCAACGACAGCATTGACAACAAGCCACGCTTGGTGTTTGACATCAACAACCACAATTTCTTCGACAACCGCGAAGTGCGTAGTCCTTATCAGCGCTCTCAAACCCTCTTCGGTTCACAGTTGGGAGCAGAGGCAGGCATACAGTTTGGCTCCAGCACCGTTATGGCTGGCATGCAGGTAATCAAGGATTTCGGTGCTCAAGGATTGGCTGTACAGGACTTCACCTTATACTACGACTACAAGCAGGGAAATTTCTCGGGCGCCTTTGGTGCCTTCCCCCGCAAACGACTGCGCCGCGAACTGCCCGACATCTTCCTGTACGACTCGTTGCGCTACTACTCCCCCACTCTTCACGGAGCACTCATCCAATACACCAACGACTATGGACAAGCCGAACTCTACTGCAACTGGATTTCCAAGCAGGGTGTAGGTCAGCGCGAAATATTTGAGATTGTCAGCGACGGTCGCTTCGGGCACCGGGGATACTACATTGGGTGGAATGCCCAACTGCTCCATTACTCTGTGCCCCGACCTGCTGCAGGCCTGAAAGTATATGACAAGCTCATGCTCAACCCTCATCTCGGCATGGAGCGCAACAACTTCGGATGGTTCGATGCCTTCACTATCGAGGGCGGACTGATGCTCTCGTTCAACCGCGACCGCCGCGACATGGTGTGGCACTCTCCCATGGGCTTCATGGGCGACCTGCGACTTTCAAAGTGGCGATTCGAATTGCGCAACAGAATCTACGCAGGCAATCCCCAATACACCCACTACGAGGAGTTCGGAGCATCACTATTCCGTGGTGACCCCTACTACCGGAGTTCGCTTTACAACCGCACCGACGTATGTTTCTACCTGCTCAACAAATCCTATGTAAAGTGTTATGTGGGAGCCTCGTTCCATTACACCGAAGGCAGTCTCGACAACTCACAACAGATTATCCTCCGTCTCACTCCAGACACAAATCTGCTCAAGGATATCTTCTAAGAAACGACTACAAAACCTTACCATGCACATAAAAAAACTGAACACCTATTCAATTGCCGAAGAGATTGTAAACATATCGACCCATGGTGTCGGACTCGCCATGGCACTGGCTGTATGCACATACTTCCTTATATGTAGCTGCGGCATAGACTCATGGTTGGCTCCCTTGAGTTTTGCACTATACCTCTTTGGCGTTATAAGCCTACACCTTATCGTTCGCCACCAAATTCGCCACCACTAAAATCAATACCCATGGGAGACTGGAAAACACGGAGACCAAAGATAGGAAGCACTGCGAATACATGTTCGAAGATTTCGCTCTGCAAATGTTCATAGGGTATCCACTCGGTGCCTTGCGAGAAGAAGTAGAGTTCCAGCGGAAGGCCCTGCGATGTGGGTTGCAGTTGGCGCACCATGATGGTCATCTCCTGATTGACACGGTGATGATGGCGAAGGTAATCCTCCAGATAGTTGCGGAACACGTGGAGGTTGACCACAAACTGGTCTTCACGCTCTACGCCTTCGAGCCAGCCCTTCTGAGCAAACTCGGCCATCTGTTCCTCGGTGCAGAATGCGATGGAGCGCATGTCGATATACACGGAGCGTTTGACACGGCGTCCGCCGCTCTCCTTCATACCGCGCCAGTTCTGGAACGAGTCGCTCACGAGGGCATAGGGCGGTATGGTGGTGATGGTCTTGTCCCAGTTCTGCACCTTCACGGTGGTGAGTGTCACCTCCACGACGTCACCGTCGGCCCCATGTTTGGGCATCGATATCCAGTCGCCCGGACGCAACATATCGTTGGCTGTGAGCTGCACGCCGGCCACGAGGCCCAGGATGGTATCCTTGAACACGAGCATGAGCACCGCTGCTGAAGCACCCAGGGCAGTGAGTATGTAGCTGGGATTCTTACCGATGAGAATGCTGACCACGATGATGAGCGCCACGCAGATGACCACGATCTTGAGCATCTGGTACACACCCTTGAGGGACTGGGCCTTGAAGCCGTTCTGACTGCTCGACAATTCGTACAGCGACGAGAAGAGGGTGCACAGCAGTTTGGCCACCACCGCCACGAGATAGATAGTGTTGACCTTCAGGAGAAACTCCAACAAGGGATCTCCTCCACTGAAGGCCAAGGGCATGAGCACGGCAATGAGAATGGGAGGCACCAGTCGGCTGACATCCTTGAGCAGCGTATCGTTGATCAGGATATTGTCCCACGTGGCACGCGTGGCCTGGGTAAATTTCCTAACCAGAGGGATGATGGCGCGTCGGCAGATGACATCGGCGATATACACGACAAGTGCTATGGCGGCTACAGCGATGAGCCAATAAATCCACGTTTTACTTGTGGCAGTGACACCCAAGGGAGCCAGCCAGCGCAGGAGAATCGGATTCATGTGTATTATAAGTCTTTTTAATAGTTATACAATAAGAATGGTGCAATGCACCATCTTTGTTCACTGCAAAGATACGAATAAGTGAGCGAGAAATATGAAGTTTGCTTCAATATTTTTCACAGCGAACGAAAGTATCTTCACGGTAAACCACCTCACCGCCGGCCACATCGTAGTCCTGCAACAGCTTTATCTTGATCACCTCCATCTCCAGCCTTTACTATCCCTTTGATCAGAAAAAGACTGCCGCGCTATGCGGCAAGTCATAGATTTTTGCCTATATTTGCAGCCAACAAGCGCATTAACGACACTACAACGATATGGCATACGACAAGAATAAAAAGACGAACAGATATACATTCAGGTGGAGCCTCGCCTATTTTGTGCGAGATCTCGCACAACTGAAGAAAGATTATGTTTTTCTTTACAAGACTGCAGGATTGATATTCACACTTATTATAATATGCAATCTAGGCAACACTGCATCTCTCGTTCTCGCAGTGGCTGTTCCTTTGGCCATAGCACTTGCTCTAATATTGTATCTCTCCGCTCGCAGTGGTAAGGGAGCGATTCGCCATACCACGATAGAGCCAGGAAGGATAACGATAGTCCGCATTGGTGGTAAAACGGTATTGGAGGGAGTATCAAGCATAGTGCATGTAACAAAGGAGGAACTAAACGAAGATACATCATACAAATCGAAATCCGGGACAAAATCCACTCAGTATGGACTCTGCATGGAGGCCGACAAATTTTCCAGTACGAAATATGGCGGATTTACTCGAATTTGCGTGAACTTCGACGAGATTGCCATGGTCACTTGTGCTGATGGCAAGAAGTACCTCATCAACTACCCGAAGGAGTTGTTCGGACAAACGGAAGACATACATGTATATAAGCCTAAGCTGAAACTAAAGTGGAGAGTAGGACGCGTTTTAGCTGTAATATCCATCACCTTGGCATTTATTGCCCTTATCGCCCTTCTATTCCAAGGGATGTTTGCCGAATTCTTCGTTTTGCTTCTGGTTACTGTTTCCCTATTGTTACCTTTCGGGCTAAGTATGATAATAGAGACTGTCGAGCATTTCAGAATAGCGACAGACCGGATTACCATATTGTTGTCTTCGCACCAAAAAACAATAGTGCTTGACAACATTGAAAGCATACAATTTGTGACCCGGAAAGAGTTGGAACCGTCTACTACATACTTAAAGAAGTTCATTTGGTTTCAGCGCCCGCGCACCTGTCGCGGACTGAGCATGCGGGGTAAAGTATTCTCCAATTATAAGTACGGTAAATTCACCCGCGCTTGTAATAACTTCGACGAACTGGCTATGGTAACCCTTGCCAATGGCAAGAAATACCTCATCAACTACCCGAAGGAGTTGCTGGAGAAGAATGAAGAGGGAAAAAGTTGAGAGTGCATACATCGCAGAGCTAATACCGAGTGACCTCAGGTGTCAGGTTATTGGTGGATAAAAAGAAATAGCGTGCAACCCGAGTTACACGCTATTCTTCTGTTTATCGAATGGAGGGTGATATTACTTCACTTCCTCGAAATCAGCATCCTGGATGTGGTCACCCTGGTTGCCACCCTGTGTATTATCAGCACCGGGCTGAGGACCTGCCTGCTGAGCACCTGCCTGTGCATACATTTCTGCGCTGGCAGCCTGGAAGGCTGTGTTGAGTTCGTTCATTGCTGCATCAACAGCTGCGAGGTCTTGTGACTTGTGAGCCTCCTTGAGCTTCTCGAGAGCTGCCTCGATGGGTGCCTTCTTGTCGGCAGGGATCTTGTCGCCGAGCTCCTTGAGCTGGTTCTCGGTCTGGAAGATCATAGAGTCGGCCTGGTTGAGCTTGTCTACCTTCTCGCGCTCCTTGCGGTCGGCCTCAGCGTTTGCCTCAGCCTCGGCCTTCATGCGCTCGATCTCCTCCTTGCTGAGACCTGATGAAGCCTCGATGCGGATTGCCTGCTCTTTACCTGTTGCCTTATCCTTAGCAGACACTTTGAGGATACCGTTTGCATCGATGTCGAATGTAACCTCTATCTGAGGAATACCGCGACGTGCAGGAGCGATACCCGTGAGGTTGAACTGACCGATAGACTTGTTCTGTGCTGCCATAGGACGCTCACCCTGGAGTACGTGGATAGTCACCTCTGTCTGATTGTCAGCAGCGGTAGAGAACACCTCGCTCTTCTTGCAGGGGATGGTGGTGTTGGCATCGATGAGCTTGGTCATCACGCCACCCATGGTCTCGATACCCAT
>JAZRDT010000007.1:0-37256 GCA_045660385.1 Bacteroidaceae bacterium
GTACTCTTCGTCGCCACGATGGTCGGGGTTCTGGCGTGCCTTCTCGGCTCCTATGAGGGCTGCTGCGGCTGAGCGGTGATGGCCGTCGGCAATGTAGAGGGCGGGCATCTGGGCAAAGGCGGCAGTGATGGCGGCCATGTCGGCCTCATCATCGATGACCCACAATTGGTGACGGAAGCCGTCGCCCTGGGCTACGTAGTCGTACTCCGGAGCCACGGCAGTGTAGCGGGCTACGAGGGCATCGAGCTGCTCGTTGTCGGGATAAGCGAAGAAGACGGGCTCGATGTTGTCATTGTTGACACGCACGTGCTTCATGCGGTCTTCCTCCTTGTCGGCACGGGTGAGCTCGTGCTTCTTGATGACGCCATTGAGGTAGTCGTCGACGTAGGCACACACGACAAGACCGTACTGGGTCTTACCGTTCATAGTCTGGGCATATACGTAGTACTGCTCCTTCTCGTCCTGCACGAGCCAGCCCTGCTCCTGGAAGCGGGCAAAGTTCTCGGCTGCCTTGTCGTAGACACGGGGGTCGTGCTCATCGGTGCCCACAGGAAAGTCAATCTCGGGCTTGATGATATGATAGAGTGACATCTCATTACCTTCGGCTTCGGCACGTGCCTCGTCCGAGTTGAGCACGTCGTAGGGACGGCTCTGCACCTTCTCCACCAATGCTTTGGGTGGGCGGATGCCTTTGAATGGTTTGATAACTGCCATAAAAAAAGAATGGACCCTCCCCCAACCCCTCCCTCTATGGAGGGGAGTAGGGCTCCGCAACGTATATAAAAAACTGCGATGTCTGCAAAGCCTCCCCATAGAGGGGGAGGTTGGAGGGGGTCTTTTGTTATTACTTATTTACTCTAAATTTCTCACATCCATCCTTCAGGAAGCCTACAATCTGATGAGCGGCGGCGATACCGGCATTGATGTTGGCCTCGGCGGTCTGCGCACCCATCTTCTTGGGGGTTGAGAAGTAGCGGTCAGCGAAAAGTTCCATGAACTTATTGTGAGCGGCGGGCATGATGTCGGTCATGTACTTGAGGTCTGTGCGCTCCTGCATGAGCTGGATGAGTTCGGCCTCGTTGATGACCTCCTTACGGGCGGTGTTGACGAGCACGGCTCCCTTGGGCATATCCTTGAGGAGGGCGTAGTTGATAGATTCCTTGGTCTCGGGTGTAGCGGGGATGTGGAGCGATACCACCTGGCACTGCTCGTAGAGCTCCTTGGCTGATGCCACGGGGGTAACACCTTCGGCCTCCATCACCTCGTTGGGGCAGTAGGCATCGTAAGCGTAGATATCCATACCGAAGCCCTTAGCGATGCGTGCCACGTTGCGGCCTACGTTGCCATAGGCGTGGATACCGAGCTTCTTGCCCTTGAGCTCGCAGCCAGAGGTACCATTATAGAGGTTGCGCACGGCATATACCATGAGGCCGAGGGCGAGCTCGGCTACGGCATTGGAGTTCTGTCCGGGGGTGTTCATCACACATACGTTGTGGGCGGTGGCTGCAGCGAGGTCTACATTGTCGTAACCGGCACCGGCACGTACCACAATCTTGAGCTGCCCCGCAGCATCGAGCACCTCGGCATCGATGACATCACTACGGATGATGATGGCGTCGACATCGGCCACGGCAGCAAGGAGGTTGGCCTTGTCGCCATATTTCTCTAACAATACGAGCTCGTAACCAGCTCCTTCGATCACTTCACGGATACCATCTACCGCTACTTTGGCAAATGGCTTATCGGTTGCTACTAATACTTTCATAATAGGTCAAATTGGGACCCTCCCCCAACCCCTCCCTCTATGGAGGGGAGTAAAGCTCCACGATATCTGTAAGAATTCAGCGTTGTCTGCAAAGCCTCCCCATAGAGGGGGAGGTTGGAGGGGGTCTATTACTTCTTCAATTCTTCAAACTCCTTCATACAATCTACCAACGCCTGTACGCTCTCGAGAGGCATAGCGTTGTAGCATGATGCACGGAAACCACCTACTGAGCGGTGACCCTTGATGTTGACGATGCCGCGAGCCTTGGCAAACTCGATGAACTCGGCCTCGAGCTCCTTGTACTCTTCGTTGAGCACGAAGCAGATGTTCATGTATGAGCGGTCCTCCACAGCACAGGTGCCATGGAACATTTTGTTGCGGTCGATCTCTCCATAGAGCAGGTCGGCACGCTCCTTGGCACGACGAGCCATCTCCTCCACTCCACCGTTGGCCTTGATCCAGCGCAGGGTGAGCATAGCCGAGTAGATGGGCAACACGGGAGGTGTGTTGAACATAGAACCACCATCGACATGAGTCTGATAGTTGAGCATGGTGGGAATAGCGCGGTCTACCTTATTCAGCGCATCATTGCGAACAATGGCGAAGGTAACACCCGCGGGAGCGAGGTTCTTCTGAGCACCACCATATACGCAGATATACTTAGAGAAGTCGATGGGGCGTGTGAAGATGTCCGATGACATATCGGCAATCAGAGGTACATTCACCTCAGGGTCGACACGGGTCTCCGTACCATGGATGGTATTGTTAGTGGTATAGTGGAAATAATCTACATCATCGGGAACGGCGTATCCCTTGGGGATATAGGTATAGTTGCTGTCGCCTGATGAAGCGACTACGTCGACCTCACCGAAAATCTTAGCCTCCTTGACAGCCTTCTTTGACCATACACCGGTATCGGAATATGCTGCTTTGGTCTTGAGGAAGTTGTAGGGTACCATGCAGAACTGCATGCTGGCGCCACCACCCAGGAAGAGAACTGAATAGCCCTCGGGGATGTTCAAGATTTCCTTGAAGAGGGCTACAGCCTCATCGAGCACCGCCTGAAAATCCTTGGAACGGTGACTAATCTCCAATATAGAAAGGCCTGAGCCATTGAAATCCAATACAGCCTGAGCAGTCTGCTCAATCACTTCGCGCGGCATGATAGAGGGGCCTGCGCAGAAATTATGCTTCTTCATATTATCCTGTTTTTTGGTTAACAAATCCTTATCTAAGGGCAAATGTAGCGAGTTTACATTATTAAACAAAATCTTTGACAAAATATTTACATTTTTACAGAAAAAAGGCCGAGATGCTGACAAAAAGCCTAACATGGGTCTGACGATGGAGGCGATGGAGGTGTTTTATTTGGCACTGTCGGGATGATTGTGTATTTTTGCAAGCCTTTTTAAGGATGAGGCATACCTCTATTCATTTAATTAAGAATATGACAAATAAAACTGAAAACAAAAGTATTTTTCAGCGCCCCGTATGGGTAACCCTATTTGCCTTGACCGCAGCAATGGCCTGGGGATGGGCCTACCCGCTCATAAAACTGGGTTTCGGAGAGTTTGGAATCACCCAGGCAATGACGGGCAGCAAGATGCTATTTGCTGGCATACGCTTCTGTCTGTCGGGACTCGTGGTGCTGGCCATAGCGGCATGCACCAAACGTAATTTCCGTGTGAAGAAGCCAATCGATTGGGGCTACATCGTACTCTTTGCCCTGCTCAACACGACCTTCCACTATGCCTTCTTCTATATCGGCTTATCATTCAGCGAGGGGGCACGCGCAGCGATCCTCAACTCGATGGGTACCTTCATGTTGGTGCTGCTGGCATGCCTTTTCTTCAAGAGCGACAAACTCACCACACGCAAGATCGTGGGTTGCGCTGTGGGTGTGGCGGGTATACTGACCTTGAACATCGGTGGTAAGGCGGGCGGACATTTCACGTGGATGGGCGATGGCATGATCATACTGAACGCCACATGCTCGGCCCTGGCCGGACTGATGACACGCGGACTCTCGCAACGCGTGGATGTGTTTGTGGGCACAGGATATGGACTTGCCATCGGTGGTGCGCTACTCATCATACCGGGGCTGCTGACGGGGGGCACCCTACCCTGTGTGAACGTGCCGGGAATGGTGATATTGGCATTGCTCATCGGTATCTCGACATTGGGATTCACCCTATACAACAAGCTACTTAGCTGTAACCCGGTGGGCAAGGTGGCAATATTCAACTCGCTCATCCCCGTGGTAGGAGCCATCACCTCGTGTTTGTGCTTGGGCGAACCGTTTTATCTGAAGTATTTAGCCGCGGCGCTACTGGCCATGACGGGTATCTACATCATAAACAAAGGGAAGTGAAATCACTTCCCTTTTTATTTTATCGTTTCAGAATGTCATCGATGAGGGCAAGTTCCTCGGATGTGAAATGTTTGTTGTTGCGCGCACGCAAGTTCTTGTCGAGCTGTTCGACCGAACTGGCACCGATAATGACGGAGGTGACACGCTCATCACGCAACAACCATGCCAGAGCCATCTCTGCAAGGGTCTGTCCGCGTTGTTGGGCCACATCGTTCAGAGCACGCAACTTCGCGAGCAGGGCATCGGTGAGTATCTCGGGACGGAGGAAGTTACTGGTGGTCATACGCGAACCCTCGGGGATACCTTGTAGGTAGCGATTGGTGAGCAACCCTTGCGCCAAGGGCGAGAAAGCGATGAAGCCGGCTCCATGCTGGTGGACTTGTGGAATGATGAGCTCCTCGGGCTCGCGAGTGAGCATGTTGTAACGACCCTGGTAGATGAGGCAAGGCACATCGTGGGCGGCAAGGTAGGCATAAGCCTTGCGGGCAACGTCGGCCGGATATTTCGACAAGCCCACATAAAGGGCTTTACCCGAACGTACGATATCAACAAGGGCTTGCATGGTCTCTTCAAGCGGAGTATTGGGGTCGTAACGGTGGGTGTAATAAACATCGACATAGTCGAGTTGCATACGACGCAGACTCTGATCGAGGCTGGCAATGAGACTCTTGCGGGAACCCCAGTCGCCATAGGGGCCAGACCACATGAGATGTCCGGCCTTGGTGGCTATGAAAAGTTCATCACGATGCGTGTGGAGCGATTGTTTCATGTAACGGCCGAAACGTTCCTCGGCTGCACCGTTGGGCGGACCATAGTTGTTGGCCAAATCGAAATGGCAGATGCCGTGATCGAATGCGTAGTGTACGATATCAAGACCGGTCGATTCATCGTGATTTTCGCCAAAATTATGCCAAAAACCCAGCGAAATCTCGGGTAGCAGCACACCACTCTTGCCTGAACGGCGATAGTGCATCGCTTCGTAGCGGTCAAGGGCGGGGGTATAGGCCTTATCGCTCATCGTAGTATATATTTATATGGTTACACAAAAGAGTTGAGCAAAAATACCAATATTAGCCGACCCTACAAAATTATTCGACAAATATTATCGGACCCACGCGTTTGTTTTGTATTTTTGCATTCAGAAAACAAACAAGAAGGATGAAAAGACACTTACTGACAATAGGAATCGTGATAGCAATACTGCTCATAGTGGGTGGTGCGGCAGGCTACATGATATATGACCGTATACTGGCGCCACAAGTTGAAGGAACTGAAGTATGCTACATACAGGTGTACCCCGACGACAACACGAATAGCGTGAGCGAAAAACTGGCCAACGTGGAAGGCATGGGTACAATGCAGGGATTTGCCCCACTGATGAAGCATTATAAATATGATGGGCGTGTAAAACCGGGCAACTATGCCATACGTCCGGGCGACTCGATGCGAGACATCTGCTTGCGTTTGATGTCGGGTAATCAGACACCGGTGCGACTCGTGGTGCCCTCGGTGCGTACATTGGACCGATTGGCAGGTGCCGTGGGCAAGCAACTGATGACGGACTCGGCTACCATCATGACGATGCTGACAGATCAACACGTGATGGATAGCCTTGGATATACGAAACAGACCTTCCCTACCCTTTTCATCCCCAACACCTACGAGGTGTATTGGACAATGAATGCCGAACAATTTGTGGCTCGCATGAAGAAGGAGCACACACGCTTTTGGAACGAGGAGCGCCGAGCCAAAGCCCGTGCACAAGGGCTGACACCCGAAGAGGTGGTTACACTGGCCTCAATCGTGGATGAGGAAACAAACAAGAATGATGAGAAACCCATGGTAGCGGGCCTATATCTCAACCGTCTGAAACGGGGTATGCTCTTGCAAGCAGACCCCACGGTGAAATATGCGCACGGGAAGTTTGACCTGCGCCGTATTCTTCTCGTACACCTCACGATTGACTCGCCCTACAACACCTATAAATATGCTGGATTACCTCCTGGCCCCATACGTATACCGAGCATGGCGGCCATAGAGAGCGTACTGAACCCAGCCAAACACAACTACCTCTACATGTGTGCTAAGGAGGATTTCTCCGGTTATCATAACTTTGCCTCTACCCTATCGCAACACAATGCCAATGCTCGACGATACCAGCAGGCGCTGAATCAAAGGGGGATAAAATAGGATTGTTATAATGAGAATAATAGAAAATGCGCGAATCACGTGACTCGCGCATTTCTTTTATATTAAGGAGAGGGAATTACTCCTCCAACGCCATCATGGCCTCTTCCCACTCGGATTCTGCCTCAGCGAGGGTGTTCTTGAGCTGGGCATACTGCTCGAACAGGGCTTGGTTGGCAGCGCCTGTGGGGGTAGCCATCCACTCTTCCAGTTCTTTGAGTTCGGCCTCAATCTTGGCGACCTTCTTCTCACACTCCTCGACACGCTTCTGCAGTTTGCGTTGCTGCTTGGCCTGCTCTTTGCGGGCGGCGTAGGAAGCGGCCCCTCCTAAATCCTCCCCAGAGGGAGGACTTGCGGGCATCGCATCCTTGACCTTCCCCCCTTGGGGGGATAAGAGGGGGGCCGGAGTCCCAGTCTCTTTCTTCTGCAGATAGTCGTATATACCGCCCAAGTGCTCGCGTACCTTACCACCGCCAAATTCATACACCTTGGTGACGAGACCATCGAGGAACTCACGGTCGTGGCTCACGACGATAACGGTGCCGTCGAACTCACGGATGGCCTCCTTGAGTACATCCTTGGAGCGCATGTCGAGGTGGTTGGTGGGCTCGTCGAGAATGAGAAGGTTGACCTGCTCGAGCAGAAGTTTGATCATGGCCAAGCGACTACGCTCACCACCAGAGAGGACCTTGACCTTCTTGTCGGATGCTTCGCCGCCAAACATGAAGGCACCAAGGATGTCGCGTATTTTGAGACGGATGTCGCCTACTGCCACGCGGTCGATGGTGTCGAAAACAGTGAGCTCCTCATCGAGCAGCTGCGCCTGGTTCTGTGCAAAGTAGCCTATCTCTACGTTGTGACCGATGGTGAGTTTCCCCTCGAAGGGTATCTCGCCCATGATGCACTTGACGAGCGTACTCTTACCCTCTCCGTTCTTGCCAACGAAGGCTACCTTCTCGCCACGATGAATGGTGAGCGTAGCATCCTTGAAGACGAGGTGGTCGCCATAACTCTTGGCGGTGTCTTCACAGATGACGGGGTAGTTGCCGCTGCGTTGGGCAGGACGAAACTTGAGACGCAGGGTGCTGCGGTCCTCTTCGTCGATGATCACAGGTACCATCTTCTCGAGCTGCTTGATGCGGCTCTGAACCTGAATGGCCTTGGTGGGCTTGTAGCGGAAGCGCTCGATGAAGTCGGTGATATCGGCAATCTCCTTCTGCTGGTTCTCATAGGCACGGAGCTGTTGCTCGCGACGCTCGCGGCGGAGCACTACATATTCGTCGTACTTAACGCGGTAGTCGTGTATGGTACCACAAGTGATCTCAATGGTGCGATTGGTGACATTGTTGATGAAGGCGCGGTCGTGGCTCACAAGCACCACAGCCTTGCCGTTGCGTGCGAGGAAGTTCTCGAGCCATTGGATACTCTCGATGTCGAGGTGGTTAGTGGGCTCGTCGAGCAGGAGCACGTCGGGGTGCTGCAAGAGAAGCTTGGCCAACTCGATACGCATGCGCCATCCGCCCGAAAACTCGGAGGTGGGACGATCAAAATCTTCGCGACGGAAACCAAGGCCCACGAGGGTCTGCTCCATCTCGGCATGGTAGTTGGCACCACCGATGAGTTGGAAGCGCTCGTTCTCGCGGGTAAAACGGTCGATAAGTTCGTGATACTCCTCACTCTCGTAGTCGGTGCGCTCGGCCATTTCGGTGGCCAGGGCGTCGAGCATCGCCTTCTGCTCGCTGATGTGGGCAAAGGCCTGCTCGGTCTCTTCACGGACGGTGCGCTCATCAGTGAGCTTCATCACCTGAGGTAAGTAACACACAGAGATGCCTTTAGGCATGCTCACCGTACCATCGGTAGGTTGTTGCATACCAGCCAAAATCTTCAGCATGGTGGACTTGCCCGCGCCATTCTTACCTACCAGAGCGATGCGGTCCTTGGGATTGATGATATAACTGACTCCTTGAAACAATGGCGTAGCGCCAAACTCAACCTTTAGATTCTCGATACTGATCATAATGGGTGCAAAATTACGGATTTTTTGGCGTTTATCAATCTTTATCTCCGTACAAAAGCAAGGGCACTCAATTTTTTGATAAAAAAAATGTCAGTAAAACATAGGAGTTTAGTAAAAAACTATTACCTTTGCGACCATCAAAGCATACAAAAAGGAAACGATGAATCATTTTGCTTATACATATTATTACTTTTCTTACTTTTACTTTAGCAAATAAGTAGAGCGGGATGAGTCGTATAGCAATGTGATTAACAATTAGTGATAGAAAAAAATCATTTCAAGTCCCGCTCATTAGTGAGCGGGACTTATATTTTATATAGGTATATATGGAAGATTGTAAGACATACACCATAAGTCCGGCCGACCGACTCGGCTCGGTGAGTGAATATTACTTTTCTCGTAAACTGAAAGAGGTAGCGGCCATGAATGCTGCCGGTAAAGGAGTCATTAGCTTGGGCGTCGGTAGCCCCGACATGCCACCATCGGAGGAAACGGTGGAGACTCTGTGTGCTGAGGCACACAACCCAAACGGGCATGGCTACCAGCCCTATGTGGGCATACCCGAGTTGCGCGAAGCCTTTGCGCGTTTCTACAAGCGTTGGTACAACGTTGAACTGGATGCTAAGACAGAGATACAACCTCTCATCGGTTCGAAGGAGGGTATACTACATGTGACACTGGCATTCGTGAACCCGGGCGAACAAGTGTTGGTACCCAACCCTGGATATCCCACTTACACATCGCTGAGCCGCCTGCTGGGTGCCGAGGTGGTAAACTATAACCTCACGGAAGAGAATGGTTGGATGCCCGACTTTGATGAATTAGAACGCATGGACCTCAGCCGCGTGAAGCTCATGTGGACCAACTATCCCAATATGCCTACGGGAGCTAATGCTACCATGGAACTATATGAACGTCTGGTGGATTTTGCCCGTCGCAAGGGTATCGTCATCGTAAATGACAACCCCTACAGTTTTATCCTCAATGACAACCCGCTGAGCATACTCGCGGTGAAGGGTGCCAAGGAGTGCTGCATCGAATTCAACTCAATGAGCAAGAGCCACAACATGCCTGGATGGCGCATCGGCATGATTGCCGCCAACCCGACCTTCATCAGCTGGATACTGAAGGTGAAGAGCAACATCGACAGCGGCATGTATCGCGCCATGCAATTGGCCGCCGTGAAAGCATTGGATGCCGAGGCCGACTGGTATGAAGGGAATAACGCAAACTATGCATCGCGCCGCAAAACTGCCGGTGAGATTATGGAAGCGCTGGGATGCGAATACGACAAGAGTCAAGTGGGCATGTTCCTTTGGGGACGCATCCCCGAGCACTATGCCGATGTAGAGGAACTTACCGAACGTGTGCTACACGAGGCTCGCGTGTTCATCGTTCCCGGATTCATATTCGGAAGTAATGGTAGCCGGTACATACGCATCTCCCTGTGTGCCAAGAATGAGCAGCTGGCAGAAGCGCTGAAGCGCATTCTGCAATTGACAAGTGACAATTGACAATTTTACATCATATGAATTTACAACCAATCAAACTCGCAGGTATTGAGGACAAGCGTCCTCTCGTGATAGCAGGTCCGTGCAGTGCCGAGACCGAAGAACAAGTGATGAACACAGCCACCCAACTGGCCAAGAAGGGTGTCAAGATATTCCGTGCCGGCATATGGAAGCCGCGCACCAAGCCCGGAGGCTTTGAGGGCATAGGCGTGGAAGGATTGAGTTGGCTACAACGTGTAAAAAAGGAAACAGGAATGTACGTCACTACTGAAGTTGCTACTGCCAAGCATGTAGAAGAGGCTCTGAAGGCGGGTATTGACATCCTTTGGGTGGGTGCACGCACCTCGGCCAACCCCTTTGCCATGCAAGAACTGGCCGATGCGCTACAGGGCGTGGATATCCCCGTATATGTAAAGAACCCCGTTAACCCCGATCTAGAACTTTGGATTGGTGGCATGGAACGACTCAACAATGCTGGTATCACCCGCCTCGGCGCCATACACCGTGGATTCAGCACCTATGAGAAGAAGATATACCGCAACCTACCTCAGTGGCATATCCCCCTCGAGCTACGCCGCCGCTACCCCGACCTACCTCTCTTGTGTGACCCAAGCCATATCGGTGGAAAACGCGAACTCATCGCTCCGCTCTGCCAGCAGGCCATGGACCTCAACTTCGATGGTCTGATCGTGGAGAGCCACTGCAACCCCGAAAAAGCATGGAGCGACGCATCACAACAGGTAACGCCCGACTCACTGGAATATATCCTTGAAATGCTCGTAATCCGTGCCGAGACGCACAGCACAGAAGACCTCGGACAATTACGCAAACAGATTGATGCATGTGACGATAGCATCATCCAAGAATTGGCAAAGCGCATGCGTGTGGCTCGCGAAATCGGCACCTTCAAGAAGGAACATGGCGTGACCGTATTCCAAAACAACCGCTACAACGAAATCCTCGAGAAACGTGCCAAACAAGGTGAACAGTGCGAGATGAGTGGCGAATTTATGAAGAAAATCTTCGAAGCCATCCACGAGGAGTCCGTGCGCCAGCAGATGGAGATACTGAATAATTGACAATTTAAAAACTATGCGGATACTGATTCTCGGAGCCGGCAAAATGGGCTCCTTCTTTACTGACCTGCTGAGTTTCCAGCACGAAACAGCAGTGTATGACATTGACCCACGGCGCTTGCGCTTTGTGTATAACACGTGTCGCTTCACCACACTGGACGAGATACGTGAGTTCCGCCCCGAACTCGTCATCAATGCCGCTACGGTGAAGTACACCATCGAGGCATTCAAGCAGGTGATACCCGCCCTGCCCAAGGACTGTATCTTGAGCGATATCGCATCGGTGAAGACACAGTTGCCCGAGTTCTATCGCAATAGCGGTTTTCGCTTTGTAAGTACACACCCTATGTTTGGTCCCACCTTCGCCAGTCTCAGCAACCTGAGCAATGAGAATGCTATCATCATCAGCGAGAGTGACCACTTGGGTAAGGTGTTTTTCAAGGATTTATACCAAAACCTCGGGCTCAACATCTTCGAATACACCTTTGATGAGCACGATGAGACCATGGCCTACTCGCTCTCCATTCCTTTCGTGTCGACCTTCGTGTTTGCAGCCATCATGAAGAAACAGGAGGCACCGGGAACTACCTTCAAGAAGCATATGGCTATCGCCAAAGGATTGCTCAGTGAAGACGACTACCTGCTACAGGAGATTCTCTTCAATCCCCGTACACCGGGACAGGTGGAGAACATACGTCGTGAACTCAAGGAACTGCTACAAATTATCGACGAACGCGATGCCGAGGGTATGAAGAAATACCTCACCAAGATACGGGCAAAGATTGACTAAATGATATAGTGACTATATACTAAGAAAGCGGACCGTTAAGTCCGCTTTCTTTATATTATTCACTCCATCACAAACACCTCATCAAGGATGATATGAGGATCAAGGGCTTCAATGGTCAGCGTATGATTACCACTAGCAACGGAGCCGAAGGGTAATGGACAGAGCGCCAGATTGCGCTTCACATTGCGTTTCCACGCCTCGCTACGGCCATAGGTTGCGATATTGAGCACCTTTGACGATTCCCCATCGAGGGTCACGCGAACACGCAACTCCTTACTCTGCACTGGATGGTTGGGAACGAAAGCCAACACGATGGAGTCGGCCGCTGTGACCGCAATATCCACGGCATTGCCTACTATGAGCGGCATAGCTTGGCGGCTATATCCTAGTTCGGCTATTGCCCCCGTACGTTTCCACTTGAGCGGAGTACCTATGGTGTATATCTCATGCTCCAGCACCCCTTCGTATGTGCCGCGTGGCGCCATATCGTATGCTGCAAGATTGCGCGGATGGTAGTTCATCATCTTGTTCCACTTACCATCGGCCATCGCCTCATTGTACTGCTTGGTAGCACTTACAATCATTTGATGACACTCATCGGCTTTGAGCCAATAATCGTCGCCTGCACCATGTCGAGCTAGCTGCGCATAGCACCACTTATGGTTCATATAAGCTGCAGCCTTCACCGGATACTCTACGAGCTGATACCATACATCGGCACGAGCGTCATCGTCGTTGTTGGCCAAGCGATCGCAGTCGGCCACCAACGTCTCATATGCCTTGATGCGCTTGTATACGTACTCCTCGCTCCAGGGAAGCGAAGTGGGGCGCTTATATTTAGGGTTGCTTTCCTCGGTGCGCGTATGGGCCATAAACTCGGGGCGACGAATGTATGCCAAGTGGTAATAGTCCATCATGAGTTGAGTAATGGCGTGGGCACGGCGCTGTCCGAACTCCCGTTCCATAAATTGCTCCATGTGATGCACTACACCCTCGCGGCGCACCATTCCGGGCTCCCAAGCAATATCCATAAACAGCTCGGTCAAGTATTCGGCTGGCTTGATGTCTCCCACGTTGACCACCCACATATTTCGGTTGCCAGTATCGTATGCCCTAAGTAGTTCGGCAGTCATCAGCGCCGGGTGTGTAGAAGGAAGCCACAGGTAATCGTGTGGACGCCCCCAGTACGACACGTGGTAGTAGAGACCGTGTCCTCCACTGCGCAAGCGTTCGGCAGAGTCCGGCAAGTGGCGTATATAGCCATAGTTGTCGTCGCACCACATAAGGGTGACATCATCGGGCACCTCAAGTCCCGAGTTATACACATCGAGTACCTCCTTGTAGGGGATAAACACTTGCGGAGTGCGTGTCAGGTCTGAGTCAACCAATTCTGTCAGCATGGCCCGCTGGTCGGCCAGCACGCGAGTAAGCACCGCACGCTGCTCATCAATGGTCTTGGCCCCGTTCATACGTCCATCGTGCACGCCACGCATACCCAACGTATAGATGATTGGCTGGCCAGCTACCTCCTCTACCCTTTCGCGCCAGAAGCGCTTCACGGCCTCGCTGTTGTTCACATAGTCATAGTCGCCCTCGCCACTTATGCGCCACTCACCATTGGTATTGCGTGCCATAGGCTCGCAATGCGACGCACCCATATATATGCCATACTTCTCGGCCATCTCACGGTTGCCCTCCACAAAGAAGAAGGGTACCGTACACTCATGCATGGCAGGCCAGCATGTATTGGCACGCAAGCGTAACAGAAGTTCGAAAATACGCGCATAGGTTTTAGGCCCCAACTCGCCCTTTCGTGTACCGGGATCATAGGTTTCATTGGCCCAGGGCACAAGAGCAAAGTCCTCATCGTTAAGGAAGATGCCACGGTAACGCACTGCTGGATAGTCGATCTGTTCAAAGGCGTCTACCACCCATCGCTTGCGCGGCTTCACCGGGCTATCGGCCCACCACTCCCAGGGAGACACACCCATCAGACGCGACAAAGCCATCAGGCCATAAGCCGTACCATGCGCATCACCACCTATTATATATAGGGATACGGTGCCACCGATCTCCTTCACTCCGATATAGAAACTCTCGGGATGCGATGCCAACGAATCACTATCCACGCCAAGCTGGGCTACCAGCGAATCAGCTCCTTCCTTTCCACACGTTGCCACTACAATCTGGGAAGACGGACATACATCATCTGTCTGGGATGCCAACACCAACGTATCGCCAAAGACCTTCAAGTAATCACGCGCCACCAGTTCTGCTGCGGTATGCACCACCGGTTCCTCACAGGACGACAAGGTCATCACTGCAGGCTCACCTTGCTCTATCACGAAAGCGTGCCTATCGGAACAAGACATCGCCATCAAGGCACTTATAACGAGGAGGAAATAGTTCTTCACAACTATACTAGAATTCGCTGGTAAAGTGGAAGCGAATATTCTTGAAGTCAATCTGCGCCATCTGCAATACATAGCCACTATCGGCAAGGAAGACATCGCGTCCCTCTATATCCTTGGCCATAAACTGATACTTACGCTTCTTGAATGCTTCAAGCTCAGCCGGATCGTCGCTCTCAATCCAACATGCCTTATAGAGGCTTACAGGCTCCCAACGACACTTAGCATTGTACTCATTCTCGAGACGATACTGGATAACCTCGAACTGAAGCTGACCTACGGTACCGATAATCTTACGTCCGTTAAATTGGTTTACGAAGAGCTGTGCCACACCTTCACCCATGAGTTGGTCGATACCCTTGGCCAATTGTTTGGTCTTCATGGGATCGGCATTCTCGATGTACTTGAACATCTCAGGAGAGAACGAGGGGAGTCCCTTGAAGTGAAGCATTTCGCCCTCAGTGAGCGTGTCGCCAATCTTAAAGTTTCCGGTATCAGGCAAACCGATAATGTCACCTGGATAAGCCACGTCGATGGTGCTCTTGCGCTGTGCCATAAACTGGGTGGGTGAAGAGAAGCGCATCGTCTTACCAGAACGGATGTGGAGGTAGGGAGCGTTTCGCACAAATTTACCCGAACAAACCTTACAGAAAGCTACACATGAACGGTGGTTGGGGTCGATATTGGCTGTAATCTTAAATATAAAACCTGTGAATTTTTCCTCAGCGGGTACCACCTCACGTTCTACGGCTGCAGTGGGACGCGGACTTGGGGCTATTTCTACGAAACAATCGAGCAGCTCCTTCACGCCAAAGTTATTGAGTGCCGAACCGAAAAAAACAGGGGCAACAGTTGCCGACAGGTAATCTTCGACATTAAACTCGGGGTACACACCCTCAATGAGTTCGAGATCGGCACGAAGCTTCTCTGCTTGTGCCTCACCAATGTTCTCCTCCAGTTCGCTACTATTGATGTCAATCTCCTTCTTCTCGGTCACAACCTGCTTGCTCGGTGTATAAAGGTCGAACTTCTGTTCGTAACGATTGTATACACCCTTGAAACGCGCACCCTGCTCGATGGGCCAGCTCAAGGGGAGCACGCTGATCTTAAGTTCGTCCTCCAGTTCATCAAGCAATTCAAAGGGATCACGTCCCTCGCGGTCCATCTTATTGACGTAGATAATCACAGGCGTATTGCGCATACGGCACACCTCCATGAGCTTACGAGTCTGAGTCTCTACACCCTTGGCGCTATCAACCACGATGATAACACTATCCACAGCTGTCAGTGTGCGGAAGGTATCTTCTGCGAAATCCTGGTGACCAGGGGTATCAAGGATATTCACCTTATAGTCCTTGTAGTCAAACTCCATCACTGAGGTAGTAACCGAGATACCACGTTGTTTCTCGATCTCCATCCAGTCCGATGTAGCACTTTTCTTGATCTTGTTTGACTTCACGGCACCGGCAACCTGAATCTGTCCACCGAAGAGGAGGAGCTTCTCTGTCAAGGTTGTCTTACCGGCATCAGGATGCGAGATAATCGCAAAGGTACGTCTTCTTTCTATTTCGTTCATAACATCAATGTTGTCAATACTTTACTATTTATAAAGGCTCACCATCAGGACCTATGTCATGCAAGCCAAACATTTCGGCTGCAAAGGTACGCACTTTACATGACTTGCGCAAGTTTTACAGCCAATTACCCCTGATACGCAACTTACAGATTATAGGAAAGATATTAAAAAATCAAAAGACAAGCAACGTATGCTGCTTGCCTTTTGCTATTATATACAAGTTAAACTTATTTGCGATTGATGAACCAGTTCTCCATATTTGAGAGATGAATGAAAAGTTCCTCGTTACGCGCATGAGCACCACCCTTACGACGTGCTACCTTATCGGCAAGATAGGTAGGATCGTTACGACGTTGAGCTACACGCATGAGATCATAGAAACGCTTACCTTCAAATGCAGTTTCCAAAGCAGACTCATCAACAATGAGGTCCTCAACCTTCTCCACGAGATAGTTTTTCGGATAGCGTGTGATGATCAGAGTATCGGGACTCTCCTTGTCCTTCTTACGATCAGGACTACGCCACTCCTCATACTCTTGCATACCATATGTTCCCTCGTCATTTGAATGATAAGTTGTAGAATACACAATCGTGTCACCTACTACACCTAAAGAAGCTTCGTACATAGTGTCATTTACGATGTAATAAACCTCAGTGGGGTCAACGCTTGAAGGTACAAAATCAGCATAATCAGGGATTACGTACTCAGCACTTTTGGAAACCTTACCTGAACCACGAGCATGAATACCTGAATAGGAAGTATTATCGGCTGTAGGAATGGTAAATGATACAGCACCATCAATAACTTGAACCTCTACAACACCATTCTTCAAAATACCGAATGCATTAGTACAATCACCCAAACGATTAAGAGCCTCGGCCATACGGAGGTAAACGTTACCTATAGTATAAATAGGCAGATTGTAGTTATTGGAATATTTACTATTAACCAAATACTTGCTTTCTACATCAACCTTATACCACTCCTCTTCCTGAGGGAGGTTAGGACTATAGGAACCATCTGTCCACTTCTCTTGACCATAGTCGCGAAATGCACGCAAGTCACCGCAAGAGAGATGACGCAAGGTAGTTGCATTAAGTTCATAAGCATAAACTTGCATATCAGCCAACTCCTTCCATGCATGTGAGGGATTGACAGGACGCTTACCTTCATTCACGTCAGTAGCACTGAAGATATTGTTAAGGTTAGTAGTAGTACCACTCAACTTACTATCTGACATCGGAATGACGGTAATGTTCTCTGTTGATGAAGTGTAATACAAGAAACCTGTGATATCATTGGTTATGGAATTGAATGAATATACCTCAATTCCGTTATTCATTGTTCCAAGATTGGCCTTATCCATATACTCTATATAGTAGCGCAAAGCATTGGCATAGTCCTGCTTCCACAAGTACATATCAGCCAAAAGCAAGCGTATAGGGAAGAACATTTGTTCAGCCTTAATCCTATTGATTTCACCATAGTTAGGATACTCTGTATCAACATAGGGCAATAGATCGGCAATGAAGTAATCGCATACGTCCTCAAAGGTATAGTAAGGATAATCCTTCTCTGCATCCACAACTGTCAAAATGGGTTCGGTGATGAAAGGCACAGACTTGTAGACGAGTGTCATCTGCAAATAGGTCCAAGCACGAATGGCCTTTACCACTGCATACTCACGCAACAAGACCTTCTGGTTAGACACCAACACGGTGGTATCAACCTTAGAAAGGAAGTAGTTACAGTTATTGATAACGGCATAATAGTCGTTATAATTATAGAAGCTATTCTCAGGAGATACGCGATGATTGATAATCTCACGAAGATCATTCTCGGTATTCACATTCTCGTCAACCAAGTCACCACGCAACTCACCAAAAAGCACCGTGCGATCGGCAATACCTTGTACCTTGCTCAAAATACCAATTACTGAATACAAGCTATCGGCAGGTGAGTTGAGCTCGTGACTTCCTTCATACTGTACCGATGAAGATGTGACATCAAACATATCTTCACACGCTGTGAAAACTCCGAACACAGAGCACAACGCAATCGTATAGAATATTGATTTTCTTTTCATAAATCGTTTCATTTTAGAGGTTAATCTTAATACCCATCAACACGCTGCGACCCTGTGCGGTAAGACCACGGTCGATACCCTGATACAGTACAGAGTTACCTGCCCATACCTCAGGATCGCTACCCAAGTAGTTGGTAAGCGTGAAGAGGTTATTGGCTGTAGCCCATACAGTAAGACCTTGTAACCATACAGAACTTACGGGCAACTCATAGCTCAATGTCACACTGCGCAAACGGAGATATGAACCATCCTCAATCCAACGATCTGAGAAGCGTGAATTGCCCATGGGGTCGCCAAATGTGGCCTTAGGAATATCCGTCTGATGTCCTTCAGCCATCCAACGACGATTGAGTGCTGTAGTCTGATTGAAGAACTGTGAACCACCTTCAAGTTGTGAACGCTGATAGTTGTATATGTCGTTTCCATATGAATAGTTGAAATTCATATTCAAAGTGAAACGCTTATATGAGAGGCTTGAATAGAGGTTACCATAGAAGTCGGGATTGGGATCACCAATAACTTCCATATCCTTCTCATTGATAACACCATCTACAACATTGTCGACAAATTTCATATCACCAGCGCCAAAAGGAGTAACTTCACCGGTAGTAGAAACAATGGTAAGACCTGCCTCATCAGCCTCCTGTTGAGTAGCATACACACCATTAGTCTTGTATCCATAGAAGACACCGGCAGGCTTGCCTACAGCTGTGAGAACATTGGCACCATAAATCTTAGTGGTGTAGTCGCCATCAGGAAGAGAAGTAATCTCGTTCTTGTATGCGGCAACATTGGCTCCAACTTCCCATCTCCAATCCTTACGGTTGATGAGTTTGAAGCGAAGTCCCAAATCAACACCTATATTTTCCAAAGAACCATCATTTGACCAATAGTATCCTTCACCAGTAATCTCAGGTAATGATTTCAATGTCAACAAGTTGGTAGTGTAGCTCTTAAAGAAGTTAAGAGAAAGGCCAAATATATCATTGGTTTGAGTCATATCAAGACCTGCACGGAAACGATGTGTTGTCTCCCACTGAATACCTGTGTTACCGATATTGTTAAGGACAAGACCAATAGAACCATTCAAGAATCGATTTGCCGCCAAGCTGGTACGTGACGCACTGATAGCGATATCATCATTACCAGACATGTCATAACCCACACTAAGCTTAAGGTTGTTAAGGCCCCACTTGTTACGATCGAAGAAATTCTCTGAAGAGATCAACCATGCACCCTGCAATGAAGGGAAGAGTCCCCAATGTACACCGGCCAACTTAAGACCTGCGTCAACATCCTTACCGAAACGTGAGGTAGTCTCCATTGACAAACCTCCCTGCAAGAAGTACTTGTACATGTAGTTATAGTCAGCATTTGCATAGTAAGCAAATGAGCGCCAGGTGTCATCCACACCGCCTACATCACTGAAGTTGAGTGATCCAGATACGTTAGGAGTCTTGTCGTTACCGGTATTGTGACCCTCCTGTGCAGTAGAGACGTACTTGTCATTAGTGAAACGAAAACCACCAATAAGGTTCAAATAGTGTGCCTTGTTGCGATAGGTCCAATCGACCTTTGTATCACTAAACAAAGACTCTTGCTTTGCATTGAATGCTGCAGCACGGTTGCTCGAAGCACCTACGCCATCAATGTAGAAGGTAGGAGTACCTGTCATAGGTACGAATGAACGCTGGTTATTGTTTGACAGAGCGTAGTAGAACAATGTGGTAGCATAGAAGTTGCTGCTGAAATCATAACGGGGAGCAACAGAGATATTGAACATGCTATATTCCAAACGGTTCTTGTTCTTTCCATCGCCATACTTATTGATCGCTACAGGGTTAGCCCAAGAGGTGTTCAGTCCAAAGCCTTCAGCAAAATCATCAGCTTCAGAAACGAAAGTGGTTACATCACCATTCTCATCCTGACGATACGGATTCAAGAAAGGAGCCTTGATCAATGCCAAGAAGTTGGGCGAAAGGATGGTCTCGGCAGAGAAATCCTCGATGACACCATCATCACGCAGATTACGTGTATTGTAATTATAAGCAACGTCAAAACGGGTGCTCAAATCACCTATCAACTTGATATCCGTATTGAAACGAAGATTCATGCGGCTGAAGTTGTTGAAATCCAATGTACTCTCTGCACCTGTATAACCCAATGACAAGTTATAGTCGGCAACCTCATCACCACCTTGTACACTGATATTATAGTTCTGGGTGATTGCCTCACGATATACATACTCATCCCAATTGGTATCATTATGATACATATTATAGTAATAATAATTGGGATCTTCGTTCAAAAACTTAAACTTGGTAAGTTCAGTACCAGTGCTACCAATAAGCTCTGAAGCATACATACGGTACTGACTTGCATTCATCATAGAGGGGCGCTCGGGCATGAACTCGATTCCAGCCATTACATTGGCCTCAATACGAGTAGCCATGCTGGTGCTTCGCTTGGTGTCGATAATGATTACACCATTCGAACCCTTTGTACCATACAATGCAGTTGCATTCTTAAGCACTGTCACCTTCTCAATATCGTTGACATTGATAGCTGAAAGCACATTGTTATAATGACCCTCGTGAAGAGCATCACGACCATACTGTTGGTCCAAGAATACACCATCAAGCACAATAAGCGGCTGGGCATTGGCATTCAATGAGTTGAGACCTCCGATAAACATTGCCGAACCCATAGCAGGAGTACCGCTACGAGTAATCGAACGCAAATCACCACCTAAATGTGTTCCAATCTCTTGATCGACTGAAAGTGCTGTACTCAAAGAAAAATCTTCGGCTGCAGCAATATCAGTAATTTGTACCTTGGCAGTATAGTCTTTTCCAAACTCCTCTGAATGGAGCAGAACCTCTTGAGGCTTTTCACTTACAGCCATCTGTACCAAATTATAGCCAGGAGCTGTAATGTCGAGCAAAGTAACATATGCTGGAACCTCTAGACTGTAACTACCGCTCTCATTGGTCATCACTGAATACTTTGCGTTGCCATGAGCTACTACGCGAACACCAGCTAAAGGTGTGCGTGTTGCAGCATCATAAGCCACACCTGTGACAGTAAGCGTCTTCTCTGTTTGCTGAACAACCTCTTCGGGCATTGCTGCATAAGTTGCAGTGGTTGTCAATGACATACCGCATGCGACCAAACAGCACAACACAAACTGTATATGATTCTTAATTTTCTTCATAATCTATCATTCTTTTGTCGGTTCAAAAATCACGCAGTCAATCAACATGGTACGCGAGTGTTGCGTATCTTTTGAGTTACCCGCGAACTTTACATTCAACTTTACAGAAGCTGATTCTTCACCGTAAGTTGAAACAGGCAGTTTGAAAGTTCCTACATGTACAGTATCAATTCTAGTAGGATCTGTCAACAAAGAGTCCTTAACTTGAGCCAATTTCTCCGTTTGACTTCTACCCTTCTCATCCACATAGGTCAATGCAACCTCCAAGAGGTTAGGTTTAACACCAATGCTCTTGTCTGTTGCCAAACGTTGGGGAAGGAATACCACCTTAATATCATACGACGCAGCCAATGTATTCCAAACGTTGAACTCTACTTCTGTCTTTGAATTTGATTTTGCAGGAACAAGCTCCAAATACTTACCATCAGAGACCTTTGCATACATAGAATCTGTAAATGTAAGAGTACGACTATATTCAACTGTAGTACTTTCCTTAATTGAGTGTGCATTTGAGCGCTCTGCCTCTACCTCAAGACTGCTATGCCAAGAGTCCCATGCTTGATGACGCAGCGTGTCAACAACAAACACATTACCATTACTACAAACAATTCCATCATTCAGTGAGTTATATCCATACAAGATATAGTTGAACGGATTGTGGAATACATTCTTTGTAGTAGAAATCAAAGAATCCTCTACTGATGTCTGCATAGTATGACTAAATACAAGGTCATTGACAACACCTAATTTAGTATAGAGATCTTGCAATGAATCGCGATACTCTTTCTTTGTGCTATAGACATAGTAAGGAGCAACTCGCTCATATGCAGCATCCCAAGCTTCATTGGTTGGCAAAATCATTGTATAAGTACTATCCTCATCATTCAGTTTGCCCAAAATGTAGTGCAATTCATTATAAATGTTCACTACAGAGTCTACATAGGTCTGCAAACCATTCACAATGGGGCCTTTCACACTGGCATCCTCATCCAACTCATATTCATCAAACGAATACAAGAATTCACAAATCTTGCTATAGGCCGGATCCGAAGTCAAATATTCCCAAATATTGTAGAAAAAAGGTATTTGACCGCTAACAATATGAAGCACACCATTCTTAGCAATAATATTTTTCTGTGTCAGAACTGCGGTACCAAAGGTGTAGTCAGTGCCTGATTGAGTAAAGTTAATCAACTTCTCATTGAGCATCATCACATCTTTATCTTTTGTCGCACTATTGGCTGAATGAGCAAAACGTGCAATATGATTGCCCAAAACCTCATCTTTTACTTTCTGTTCAGAAAGTCCTTCGACATTAAGTTCGCCCTGAGGAGCAAATACAGTATAGATTTGGTCTCCATCAAGAACCTCATCATATCCATACTGCTTCAAGCACTCGGCAAACCCTTGCAATTCGGGATGTGATGCAATCTCTTCCCAAAGAGTCTTATCGGCCACTTGCTTTTCGTTGTTCACATCGTAATGTCCGTTCCAGACATCGGTACAACTGGCAAATGCCATAGGCAACATCAGCAACATGCCAATGCGTCGTATATTTCTAATATATTTCATAATCTTATTCATATTATTATTGGATTAGATTAGTGACGGTCTTCTGGAACGGTGGGAGAATCGTACACACTCTTAGGACAGAGTTCAATATAGTCTAACATAAACTCCTTACCATTCTCGTCTACAGCACGGAAACGAATATAGTGGTCTTTATCACTTGTCAAATATTCAGTTGCAACAATACGACGCAAGATATTTTGATGAGTAGGAGCCATATCAGTCTCGTTCGATCCCATAGTCTGCGTATCAGGAGCACGCATATAACCACGATTATGCATCGCCTTATCGTTGCGTACAATCTCATCCTTAGTCAAACCATCTTCTGAGAACCAGCCAATCTTTGGACTTGAAGAATTCTCATTCAGTTTCAAGTCAATAGGAATACCGCAAGGAATATTGTCAACATATACCTGTGCGACACCACGCTGCGACATAGCTACATAAGCATAACGAATTTCGTATGTACCTTCCGGAACAGGAGGAAGCTTAAGAGCAAAGTCATACTGACCCATGGCGATAATCTCATCACCATACCAACACCAGAATCCCCATACAGGCTGTGAATACCATACTACTGCTTCTTGATACATGATCATATTTTTCACATATCCATTAGGAAGCTGGTAACATTTATCTTCCTGGTTTCTGTAAATACCATTAGAAGCCAACTCTGGCATGAGTGTACCAGCATCAAAACGCATACGGTCGTTCAAAACCTTCATTGTTACATCGGTGCTATATACCAACGGATAATCGATAGTATAGTACACACCATTGTTACCATCATACGTTGAAGTTCTGTCGATAACTGCACCACGAACCTGATACTGTACATCCCAACGACGGTTGATATAGAGTTTCCATTCAGAGCGACGACCAATCTGCACCTTCATGATAGTACCCTTACACATGGTTTCATAGAAATCGTATGCATCGTATGAACCTTCCGGATAGTGCATATAGGTGAATATCTGATTTTCACTCGCATAAACCTTACGATCCAAGAAGTGGTAAGCTACAAAACGGTTCAACGGGTTCTTCGGATGAGTAGGATCATCGTCATACAAACCTGCATCGTTAGGGAATGTTTCGTCATAGATTTTCTTTGCATAAGCTGTCAAGTCATCAATATTGGTGATGCCCAACTTCTCAAACACATCGTTAGTCTCGATGAAACCAGTGTAACCATAACGACGCTTCTGAGGATAATAGGTTTCCCAACCATGACGTTCATATTTAACACCCTTTTCACCAGGAGCTACATAACTTTCGTCCATGTACAACTGCAATGAATCCTGGAAATGAGTCAGTTGCATTGCTTCACAGAAAAGACTGATGTCAGGATTCTCCAACATCAAGTCAGGAAGACCTGCAATAGAATGCATCAACACATTGTCTACTACATGTACGACACCATTCTCTACCTCCTCGTCCTTTACGATAATCTTTGAATTACGATTGATATAGAAATCACCGGTCAAAGAATCGATATATACTTGGATATAACGTTCGTTCATGTTAGCAGTGGCTAATACGCCATTATCCATATCGGTGGTCAAGAAATAGTCCAATTCTGACTTGATAACGTGACCATATGAAATGGTATCGCACTCTTCATCGGTCAATTCCTCGACACTTGACTTTCCACGTTCAGCCAAATAGGTAGCAAAAGCCTCATTGGTTGGAGCAAAACAGGTATAATTACCATAAGCATCCAACAACTCCTTTACACCTGATCGTCCGAGAACATAGGTAAAGTCGCTAAAGCGCTCCTCTCTGTTCTCAAGATAATCAGTAATCATCTCACCGGTGAATGTGTAATAATTCTCCGTCTTGAGTTCCTCGACACAACTGCTTGTAAGCAGCAATGTAAACAAGGAACTAATTGTTACAATATATTTATTTATTCTCATGGCTGAATTTATTTAGCTGTTGATATAGTTTCTTCAGTCTCATACTCGGGGTTCTGCTTCAAAAGCGTATTTACCTTCAACTCATTTTCAAAAATGGGCAGATACAGCATGTCAGGCTTAATCCATTTACTCTTCACTGCATCGGGCTTATTGTACTTACGCTTAGCCAAATCAAGCATCGGGCCATTGGTTCCATCGCGACGTGCCTTACGCACAAGGTCGAACCAACGCTTACCCTCAAACATCAATTCACGCTGACGCTCGAGAAGCACAAAATCACGCATCTTTTCCTGCGAACCATAAGTCGTAAATGTCAACGAATCCTTATCGGCTGCAGCTAAGTTAGAGCGACGGTAAACTGCATTGGTAAGATTAAAGGCCTTACGCAAGTCGTTGTTCAATGTGTCATTACGCTCAACCAAAGCCTCGGCCTCCATGAGCATAACATCAGTCAAACGATAGAAAATCCAGTTAGTAAATCTTTCCATGATTTTGGTAGCCTTACCTTGGTCATCAATACTGCTTGAGATGTACTTACGAATAGAATATTGGTTTACATCTTCTACATCGAACAATTCATACGGGCGAATGTCGGTCTTGGCAAAGATATCATTACCTTCCGAAGCTCCATCACCGATGAATGCAGAAGCAGAATAAGCACCCATATCAACATCGGCTGCGCCATAATAAGCACGAAGAAGGTCACCACGATTTTTCAAATCATAGTTATAATCAATCTGAATCTCAAAGATACTTTCAAAAGAGTTACCAGTACCGAAAATCGTATTGTATGCCTGGTGCTTGTTGCTAGTAGAGGTGGCCTTCATATTGGCTATTAAAGGATATTCTCCATCATATACCATACGCTCCTCTTCTGCCTCCTCTACCTTAGCAGCAATTACCTTCTCACAATAGGTGATACACTCATCATAGCGACCCATCCAAAGATAAATATCAGCCAAGAGCGCCCATACGGTTTGTTGTGTGACACGTCCCTTGGTATAAGAGATGTTTGAAGAAGTGGTATTCATAGGATACTCCTTTACTGCATTGTGCTCAGCCTTCAGCAAATCTGCAACCAAAACGTTCAACACGCTATCAGGATCTGACGCAGCCTTTATGAAGGGTTTACTATCATCTATAGTAGGTTCAGAGACAAAAGGAATGTCTCGGAACGAACGTACCAAATAGAAATAGCATAATGCACGCAAGGTAAGCATCTCAGCCTCCATAGCATACCACTCTGACTCGTTGAAATCAGGGTCACGTTCCAACACGTCTGGAGCATAGTGAAGCACAGTGTTACAACGATTGATTACTCTATAGAAACTTGACCAATCAGCAATCTCATGGTTAGGAAGGATATTACCCTCCAACATCTCGGGAAGCTGTATATGGTTAACATATATGACCTTTTCATTTATCAATCCCTTATTCACATTATCAGAACGGAGTTCGCCCCACATCATAGCCTGTCTCAAAAAGCTTTGATCAGCTATTCCACTATAACATGAAGTCACTACAGAGGTCACCTCCGACTCATTCTCCCAAAAGTTTTCAAGTACAATGTCATTCAAAGGAACTGTACTCAAAAAATCTTCACATGACGACATACAAGTTACAGCACAAAAAGCTGCCACTGTATATTTGATATTGTTAATTATTCTCTTCATAGTACTATTCCTTTCATATTAGAATGTAACATTAAGTCTACATGTAAATGATTTTGCACGAGGAGTCTGAGAGTTATCAGTACTCAAGCCCATGCCACCATATCCAACCTCGGGGTCAACACCTGAATAACGTGTCCAGTTAAAGAGGTTGTTTGCCGACATTGACAGAGTAGCCTTGCGAACTCCCATCTTCTTAGCAATCTCGGGGTCCAAACTATAAGACAACTGGAAATAGTTCAAACGACAGAATGAACCATCCTCAACAAAGCGGTCACTACCCAAGAAATTGTAACCAGCATTGTGCAAAGCACGAGGTATGCTGGTAACATCACCTTCAGTACGCCAGCGCCAGTTAACAGCATAACTCTGGTTATTGTTGCTATGCATATTCTCGGCATTCATCTTGGCCATATTGAGAACCTTGCTACCATAACGATAGTTGAACTGCATGTTCATTGACCAACGCTTGTAGAAGAGACGCAAGCCAAAACCACCGGTAAACAAGGGGTTACAGTTGCCAAGGTAAACAATATCCAACTCATTGATGTTACCATCATGGTTTACATCCTCATAGATAGCGTCACCACCCTGGAACTCATAGTTGGTGTCTCCATAGTTAAACATCATAGGAAGAGGCTTACCCTTTTCATCGGTAATTACGTTGCCATTAGCATCGCGGGCAATAGGAGCATTCTCCTGCTCGCCAGGAATGTAATCACTGTATTGGTATACACCCTTATAACGGAAACCATAGATAGAACCGAAAGCATTGGCAACCTGTACACGAGTTAGGTATGAACCATTCGCATAATTGAAGTCCGAATTCAAACTTGCCAATACGGTTTCGTCCATCTCTACGATTTCATTGACATTATTACCCAAAGTCAAGTTAAATCCAGCAGAGAAATCACCAACCTTAACGCACTTATTGCCATTGATATTCAATTCCCAACCTTGGTTGCGCATGGTACCTACATTCTTCCATGACAAAGAACCATAACCTGTTGATGAAGGAATACGTACATTAGGCATCAACAAGTCTTTAGTCAATTGAGAATATACGTTGATATCCATTGTATACTTATCGTCAAAAATACCGATATCAGTACCCAAGTTCCAAGTAGTCTTAGTTTCCCACTTCAAATCAGAAAGACGGATATTATTAGGTGCAGTAGCTGACATATCTCCATAAACATCAACTGAAGAATATTTACTGAAATGCAAATATTCAGCACCAGGCTGCACACCTACCTGACCGATACCAGGACGGAATGACAACATTGACAACCAATCGAGGTCTTCCATAAATGCTTCGTCGCTAATATTCCAACGACCTGAGATAGAAGGGAAGAATCCCCAACGGTTACCAGGACCAAACTTGGTACTACCATCCAGACGACCAGTCAATGTCAATGCATATTTCGACTTGTAAGAGTAGTGGCTCTGATAAGTTCCATAAACACTACGCCACTGGCTCTGACTTGTCCACATATTCTTCAACTGACCTTGAGCTGTAGGCGAACTAATATCACCTGAAGGAAGACCATGAGAAACGGTTCCATAACCACTACCGTCACCACTATTTACCTCTACACGGGCCATTGCTGTGAAGAAATGGTCGTCGTTATCAAACTTCGGAGTAAATGTCAAGGTATGACGTGTCTGGAAAGCCACATTCTTACCGGAACTCTGTTCAGAACTATTCACCGACTCGTTATTCCAAGCGAGGGTTGATAATTCACGAGGATAATACTTATCAGTATAGTCATTGAACACCGTCATCAATACTTGACCCTCATAATCCAACTGATGACCATCAGAATTAGGACTGAGCAAATCATATACAATTTGGAACAATGCACTTAGATTATAAGAACGGTATTGGTTCTTAGCCAAATTAGCATCAGCAATGGGGTTGATCAGTTCACGTTGACTTTTGAGAGCCTCAGGCATCGACTGCAAAGCGAGATAATATTCACCTGTCGGATTCTCGTTTTCATCCTCACGATAGATAGCCATATTAGGCATCTTCAAGTAAGCTGTACCCAAAAGATTTGAATAGTTGCGCTTATTATCTGTATATGTCAAGTTAAAGTCTGAGCGAATCTTAATACGTTCTGATACCCAATAGTCAAGGTTCACACGGGTTGAGAAACGATCCAAACTCTGAGCAATAATAGAACCAGACTCTGTATCATAACCTCCAGATACGCGGAAGTTGGCCTTTTCACCACCACCCGAAAGTGAAAGATAATGTGAATGTTTGGCACCAATCTGCTTTACAGCGTCAACCCAATCGGTATTATTGTTAAACATATGATACTCTGAGAACGAAGGATCATAGTTCAACTCACGTAAGTTAGCAGCTTCATCATTGAGGTTGGGATTAAAGTATGCCTCCTTCATAAACATGGTGTAGTCGTCACCATTCAGCATACGAATTCCTTCAGGCTGATAAGTTACATTCAAACCATACGAATAGTCAACCATCGTAGGACCACGAGAACCACGCTTAGTCTTAATCGAAATTACACCGTTGGCGCCTTGAGAACCCCAAACTGCTGTTGCTGCTGCATCCTTCAACACATCGATAGATTCGATATCGTCAGGGTTTACGCAAAGCAACTCTGCGAACTTCTCCTCATTTGCACTTGCATAATCGAAATCGTCGTTACCTGTAGTCTCAAACACATTACCGTCAACTACAATAAGAGGCTCAGCATTACCATTGATTGAAGACACACCACGCAAACGCATAGTAGTACCACTACCCAAGTTTCCTGAGTTCATCACGATATCAAGACCTGCAATACGACCCTGCAAAGCTTCGTCGACAGAAGTAAAGTTCATACCCTCAAACTCAGACATCTTCAAGCTCTGGGCAGCAGCTGAGATTTCACGTTCAGGAATCTCCAGACCACCAGTACTCTTCTTTACAGTTGCCTTAATCACAACTTCTTCAATCAAGTTCTCATCCTTCATGACAATATTGAAAACCTTTCGGTCGCCAATAGGAAGAAGTTGGGTTTTATAACCAATATAAGAGAACTGCAACTTATCCTTCGTGTTCTTCACACGCATAGAGAAGTTACCATTCATATCTGTTGTTGTAGCTTCCACGAAACGTCCAGATTCGTCTACCTCCACAACATTCACCATCATCAACGGCTCAATCTCATCAGCCACAGTACCTGTGACAATTACTTGAGCAAATGCCGAAGATATGCTCACGCAGAGCATTGTTACTAATATATATAATCTGTTTCTCATAGCCATTATTCGTTAGAAGAGAAGTGTTCCTGAACACGTTTCACTTTCTTTATATAATCCTCTATCTGACCTTTCTTATGGTACAATGCCGAAGGAATGCGATGGATTACAGCAAAAGAAGAGGTTTCTATCAGTTTAGACTGCATCACGTCGGAATTATCGAACAGATAGTCACGTGTCATAATATTATACAAAGCAGGGTCAGATGTGTCGACTGACAAGGTATTGCCTGCGCCATCCTCAATAGAGATACCGGTATTGCTACCTGTTACATTCAGACGGCAGAAGGTACCTGTTGATTCATCCAGCGTACTTGTTTCATAATTACCGACATTTTTTCCACCGCCAACATATACAGAATTATCCTGAATGTGATAGTTTACAAAGTCAGCTATGATACTACGGATTGAGTCTCTATAATCCTCCTCATCAAAGAAGTAGTTCTCTTCCTGTGTTTTGATGTACTCTTCAGCGTCATCCATTGTGGGAAGACCTGCCTTGAGAGCAGCTTCCACGGCCTCATTTGAAGGAATGTAAATAGTATAATGGTAAGTATTGAAAGCCTCTACAGTCTGACCGAATGAAGCAAAATCCTCATCAGTATAGAAAGCTCCAGACTCAATCATCAACTGTTGGAACTCATAGAACGGGCCACGCTCTTCGCCTGTTATTTCTCCATCACCATCTAAATCTTCACCTACATGTTCGTTGATCGCAGAGTAAACCGATTTGATAGACGATTGCATCACTGAAGGTACAATGTAAGTTTTACCATTACCCTCCTTGGTTTGGTCCTTAATGTTGTCCGTTGTTACATGGATAGGCGAGTTGTTCTCAAGCTGGTATCCTCCAGAAACATTCAAACCTCCATTGGGATTTACCTCAACCTTGATGGTACCATTGGCCTTTGTACGATAGTAGTATTTACCATCTGCACACAAATCAATGTTATCCACAATGATATGGTTATCAATGAGATCCTCCAATCGGTCATCAACCTCAGCATTTGTAGGTGCTGGGGTAATAGCAACGACACCAGCCTGTTGAGTCTCAGTATCATAGCTATACCAATTAGCTTTTACACGCTTGCTCTTCTCATCATAGTAGAACTCCCAAAGTCTGGGCTGTCCCTTAGCTATTGACAAGGGGTCAACATAGTGTTTCAACGCATCGTCAGTAGGGAGTATGAAACTATAATAAGAGTCCATAGAGAGAAGGTATGCATCGAAGCCATATTGCTCAATTGCCCAACGCATAATCTTCATATTCTCATTTACCAATGTAGGAGCTGACACTGCCACGTATGAAACAGGAGGATATACACGACTAGTAATGAAAACCACACCATTATTACACATAATAGTACGCTCCACATCCTCTATACGTACGCCCATCTCAACCTGTCCATCATTCTTCACCTGATTAAATTTACTGGGAACAGACGCTATGAACGATGGCTTCATGTGGTTGTTCACAAAGTCATCAATCACATAATTGGGAACATTTTCCCATGTTCCAAAGCGGTCCTTCAAGAATTCACCACCGCCACCATTCCAATAAGCTTCGAGCGCTTCATCAGAAGGAACAAACATCACACCCATATCTTGGCTCATAGGCACAATATCAGATGCAGCAAAAGTATTCCAACCCGGATCGAACTTCAAATAACTATCAACCAAAGTATCCGCAGGAGAAGCTATACCTGTCGCGTCACCCTCAGTCTTATAATAATTCACGCTCAAGCCTTGATCATGACCATGTGTAGCCATAAATTTCTTAACATACACAGAGTCAGTTCCACCATACATACGTTGATATTCCAACGAAGCAGCACGGCTATAATAAGGAGCAGCAAAACGATTCATCAACTGACTAAAACGGCTTGTTTCAGAATCGTTGGTCACGCATTCTGCCATATTAGTCAGCGGAGTCACCAACTTTTCCAAACGATGTACTACACCATTCTTACATTTCAAGTTGGGTTCTGCTATACGTACTCCATTGACAAATACATCTGCCCTGTTATACACATAATTAGAATCCTGATTAGTCAAGATTGCGTAGTCTTCACCTGAAAGGTTGTTCTTTACAAGAAAATCATGGGTAAAGTTCACCAAAGGTGACGGAGTATTATCCTTTAATAAAACAATGCCGTTCTCACGATACTGATCCCAATAGGGAGATTCAGGCAAACTACCACCAGGAACCTTATAAATGTCATCATAAATTGAAACAGCTGTAGTGCGACGCAAGGTCTGACCTTCTACACGATCTGTTCCTAAACCTAACATATCAGAGAAGTAAACATTGTTCAACATGGAAGAGTTGAGCAACAACTTCTTGTGTGAAAGACTCAGTTGCTCGTATGAAGACACGCCCCATTCGTTGCTTCTGAAAAAAGCATCAAATGTAGCATCATCCACTACAAACAACGTTTTACTACCTGTCTTGGACAAAACCTCTGCATAGTCCAAGTCCTGGATCAGGCGTACAAAATAGGTGTACTTACCATCTTCATTCAAGAAATCGTAAATACTCTCGCCCAACCATGTCGGTTCTTCTTCGTCGAGATAATAATCTTCTCGACAGGAGGTAGTCAATAGTATTGCAGCCACTACAGGCAACAATAGCCACCACCTTCTTGGTTGTTTTTCTGAATTGTTTTTCATTTAAATAGTATATAAATTATTGTATATTTTTTACCCAATTATGCAATTTACGGATATCAATCTGCAAAATTGCAAAAAAACTTTAAAAAGAGCAATAAAATCTTTCCTTTTTTCATTCTGAGAAATGTTAAATATTTTACGCTCAATTTGCGAGTAAAAAAATAGGGGATTCAAACATATGAATCCCCTACTCTATATACCTGGAGTACTATCGATTACTACTTCACAACATACTTCTCGACGATCTCTGAAGCGTCACTTGCCATATGCACTAAATATACACCCTTTGACAAACCAAGTCCATACAATCTTTGCATAACATCGGTATATCTGCATGCATAACGTGCACATTCAACGCCATCAGTTGTATAGACTACACACGACACTTCTTTGTCGGCATCAACAGTTTGAATCGCATTGCTTTTTACCACACGGAGAATACCAGATTCAATATCAGAAGTATCCCAAGCTAAGCCTTCAGAAAGTGTAGGCAAATCGAATACAGTAGTTGTAGCCAAGCGTGTACTACTACATGTCCATAGCTGGTATTCGTAACCCTCTTCCAATACAACATCCTCACGTAAATCCACCTTCAAAGTTCCTCGGAGTGACATGACACCAACATCGGTCAACTTAGTATAAAGCGAACGACTTCCGATATAGAAACGAATTGTAGCACCATCATTGATTGTCAAGTTCTTATCACTAAACTTGAGCACTCCAGAGGTTGAATTCTCCTTCAATCCAGGACGCAAGAGACCTCCCTTTGAAACGACAACAGAACTATTGCTGAGCATACCAACGCCATACAAAGAGGTTCCATCAGCCACTGTAAGTGCTCCTGTACCAAGCATTCCCGATTTAGCTGCACTCTTATTCAAGCAGATCGCACCTCCTGATAGTGTCGCCTTACCTGTAAAATTGCTTGTTCCAGTCATTGTCATGATACCTGTTCCAATCTTCTCAAATATAGTTCCGGATCCTACGATTGAACCATTAAAGGTGAAATCCGTATTTAGGGCACCAACCTTCCATGTATTGGCGCCAACACTTGTTCCATTAGAGAAGGCACAGCCATCACCCAAAGAACCGCTACCAGCAAGTTCGCCAATAGTATACACCTTACCCGTATTCTGCACTGTAATACCAGAAGGTATGTCCATCGTACCTGAAGCAAGTCCGGAAGTTGTATTAAGCGTAAATCTACCATCACTTGCATTCGTTGCCTGGGGAATAAGTGTTCCTGTAAATTCCGAACCATTCAGTTGCAATGGCGTACGTGTCGCAACCCATCCATTACCCTGTTCAGTTGCACAATAAACAGTCAACTTACCTGATCCTGAGATCTTATTTGAATAGGTTTGTCTATTTGCTGTAGTCCAAGAACCACTCTTTCCTTCAGGCACATTGATTTCATTCGATGTTCCTACCAAATCAACCAACGAACCTCCACGCAATTCCACTACCTTTGCAGCAACTCCTGAATTGTTCTGTACAGTACCACTGGTGATTATCATTCTTCCAAGCGATGAACCTGAAACATAGGTCTTAAGCCAGCCACCACCGCGTTTTTCCAAAACTGTACCAGAGAAAGCTTTGTTCATTGCAAAATCATGGCTATTGGTAATGACACCACCCTGTTCACTTTCTAAACGGATGGGCGATCCCATTTGAACAGATGCGGTTGTTTGTAATACTGCCCCATTCTCGATAATAAACTTCTTAGAATCAGTTGTCACCGCGCCCAAATTTCCGAAAGCTTGATTGGCGTTTGACAATGATGATACGCTCACGACACCACCACTGATACGGTTACCGCCTGTATATGTGTTATCTGTAGATATGGTCAACTTTCCGGCACCACGTTTTACGAGTGTTGCATCGCCAATAATTGCTCCTGAGCCTTTAAAGGTATAAGCTTGTGTATTATCTACAAATACAGTATCACTCGGTAGTTCACCAACGAGTTCTACAGTAAACACATCTGCGTCGTCTGTAAATTTCACCTTATCATCTTCTACAAAGTAGCTATCCTCACCTTGATTAGTAAAATTCGTCTCAGCAGCATAGTCCCATATTGAACTATTCTTACCATTCCACAAAACCAAAGCTGCGTCTCGTACACCTTCAACAACAAGAATGATCTTACCATTTTCATGAACGAGCGAACATTTTTTTCCACTGGTACCTTCAAGTTTTATTGCACTAAGATCACCATCAATGGTTTGTACTTCAGCTATTTGATAAGTACCATCAGACAACTCTTCTCCCTCAAGAAGGGCTAAACGAATAACTGGAGTAAGATATTGAGGACCATATTCCCATGATTTGGTTTCAATTCTCATATACTCTGCTCTAATAATATCGGCCGCCAGTGCGTTTCCATTAACATCAAGTTCTAAGATTGCACCAAAATTCAAATTGAATGTATCGGTAGAAACCTCACCTACTTTATCCTCCCCACCGGGACGAAGGATTGAGGCATAATCCATCTCGATCTTACGGAACACACCACCATCTGTGTTAAATTCAACGAAACGATTAAGCCATAGCTTAGAATTTCTCATCGTTCCATTAAAATTAACTATACCTCCCCAGATATCTGTATTGCCGGAATGTGTCATATCCACCGAAGGAAGATTCAAGATACCATCACCCTGTTTCACCAATCTAGCATTCCCTGTAAGACCTGCTCCTTGAACGGTATAGGTATACTTATCATAGATGATATTATTATTGTTCGTAGTACCTTGTACCCAACTCGGAGCATTGAAAGTCAGCACATGAGGCGAAACACCTTCACCGATAGTAACATTCATATCGTTGGTCTCACATACGATTACATGCTTTTCATTCAAATCAGAACCAATCGTTCCATTATTGGCGACCTCAACACGCCCTGTCATCGTCAAAGGAGGAGGAGCCACTGTTATACCTTCTAATTCACCAAGGAAATAGCTCACATGCGGAGGTTGATTATATCCTATACTCTGCCAAACCATCGCCTGACGATACTGATGATCGTGCCACAATGTATAAACACGATGAGATGTTGGTGTAGAGGTTGTATAGATTCGCAATTTTGAATCATCACCGGTACGCAACACCAATTCTTCACGCCAGTCACCAATGATATCTCCAGTTGCTCCTGGATTATTCTTACTCCAGTTATTCATCTTACATCCATTCGAGGTGAAAATACGATTCACGCTGTTCCCCACAATCTTATCAATCTTGGCTTCACGCTCCGTTCCAGGACTGTTAAGGATCTCCTCACAAAGATCACCATCCCAATAGATTCGGAAATTAAGGTCGAAACCAGGGACATTAGGAAGGATCTTGTCTGCAACAGTAGAAATAACTCCACTACCATTACTCTTAGCAACACTACCAGGATAGCTATTGGTAAAATTACCACACAAAGCACGACCATCATCACCAGTACCTACAAGACGATAGTAAATTTTCGAAGTAGTCGCATTGCGGAAGTTGTTAGATGGCGAACTCTCATTACAAGCAAAATGCTCCAAGCCCCAACGATAGGGGTCAAAGTCACCCGTATGTTGCGCATCACCATGTCCCAAACCTGTGGTAGACAAGCCCTTACCGTTATCATCGATTACCATCGAGCCAAATACGATTTCATCACGACCATCCATATCGACATCAGCAATTCCATAATTATGATATCCCTGGCCCCACCATTGACCGCCGGCATCATTCCAGCGCCAACGTTCAATTAACTGATGAGTTACAGGATCAACATCAAAAGCAACCATACGATGACGGGTATACGCTCCACGTGCCAAAAAGATACTCGCTTTACGACCATCAAGGACTGGAGCTCCAAAGAAGTGCTTGGTTGAGCGATGTCCATAACCATCTCCCCATGCAGCATTAAGGTCCGACTCACCCTTCTCCAAACGTGGTAACGGATAAGCCATATTGACATAAGGTTCAGCAGTCTCACCATTCAAATAAAGTAAGAATTCGTTACCAGTATGCGTATAAGCCATATTTGCATCACTCTGCAAAGTATTACGACTGTCAAAATTCATATTTCCAATTTCAACAGTTGAACCATCAGCCTTGTGAATAATCATATTATCAGCACCACGAAGTAACACCTCAGCCTTTCCATCGCAATCCCAGTCATAACCTACAATGTCATACTGTTCATCGGGACCTGAAATCATATTGGGGCCTAAATCTATATACCAAAGGCGTGTTCCTTTGATATTATAACATTCCAAACGATGAAAATCGGTTTTATTAGTCGAATATTCACGAGCAGTGTTGCTATTACGCTTTACTATAAATTCAGATATACCATCGCCATCCACATCAGCAAGTGAAACATCATTAAGTGTATAGTTTGAAGTCGTATTCTTACCATCACGATTGATTACTGGTTGCATAGGAATATCCAAATAGCCATTATTCCAGCGAGTCACCTCTGCACATTTTTCCTGTTCTACTCCGCGAACAACTGCAGCAACCTGATATTTACTGGTCGAGTTTCCCTTTGTGTCAGTATAGTTACTCACCTTCAATGGGGTAGAGTTTAATTTCACTCCATCACGATAAATATTGTATTCTACATCATAGTACTCCTCACCCATAATTCGCCAACTGACGAAATTTCCACTACCTGAAGGAAGAGCAACTAGACCACGATCTAATGTATCCGTAATTCGTTGAGCGGATATCATAGAACTAATACATAAGAGAGAAAATAAAGCAAATAGTTTTTTCATAATATAATGATTTTAGTTTTTACTTAACATCACCAAGCATTTCTACATATACAAAGCATCATTCTCTGCATTTTACAATGCAAAAATATAAAAAAGAATTTAATTATCAAGTATATAGCAAAAAAAACTTTCGTATGAATCCTGCGTTATTCGACATTTCATAAAAGTTACTATAATATTCTATGACCTCCTGGGATTCCTGGAGGTATATGTCATCCCCTATGATGTATGGCATCCATGTACGCCATGGCATAGGCATAGCCCTAAACGACGAAGAGGAGTCATCCTGTCGGACAACTCCTCTCCTGAAAAACGGCGGCTACCTACTCTCCCACAAACGCAGTACCATCGGCGCGGTCGGGCTTAACTTCTCTGTTCGGAATGGGAAGAGGTGGAA
>JAZRDT010000008.1:0-3879 GCA_045660385.1 Bacteroidaceae bacterium
TTGTTTTGCTGGTAGGCCTTCGATACGCCCACCATCGAGAAAATGATTTTCTTGTCGTCTACTGTTGCCATGTATAGTTAATTCTGAATGATAAATTCTAAATTCTGAATATTTCTGCAAAGGTACGGATAAGCGAGCGAAAAACCAAGTTTACTTGGGGTTTTCTCAGCGAGCGTGAGTACCTAAACGACCCTAGTCGTAAAGGTACGGATAAGCGAGCGAATATACAGAACTACATACCGTATTTACTGCACCTCTGCCCCCAGCACCCGCACCAAGCGCTCCACCACCTCGGGATGCTCGACAGCCACATTATGTTGCTCGCCCAAGTCTGTCGCTATATGGTAAAGTTGAGGTTCTCGGTCGTTGCCCAGTTCAATCCTGGTGAGACTATTGTATGCATAGCCATTCGAAGGAGCAATGTATTTCCACTCACCATCATACACCGCTATTGAGCCCGCCTTCTCGATGACATAGTCGCGTCCCTCAGCATCCCGCCCCAAGAGTGCCGGTAATGCGTCACGGCTATCGGGAGCAGCCCCCTCATCCACGGCAGTTCCTGTGAGCGCAGCCATAGAGGCAAAAAGATCGATGTGCGACACCAGTGCCCCACTCACTCCGGGCTTCACCCTACGCGGCCACGATACGATGAGCGGCACGCGAGTGCCCGCCTCGAAGTTGCTGTACTTGCCGCCTCGCAAATCGCCCCACGGACGGTGCTCGCCCAACAGTTCCACCGCCTGGTCGGCATAGCCGTCGTCCACCACCGGACCATTGTCACTTGTGAGGATGATGAGCGTATTATCGGCTATTCCCTGGCGCTCCAGCGCATCGAGCACAGCACCTACGGTATAGTCAAACTGCAGTATAGCATCGCCACGCGGTCCCATGCCACTCTTACCGACGAAGCGTGGGTGCGGATAGCGTGGCACATGGATATCGTTCGTGCCCAAGTAGAGGAAGAAGGGTCGGCCGGCATTCTCTTCTATGAATTGTACCGCATGGTCAGTGATACTATCGGCGATGTTTTCATCCTCCCATCGCGCCCGGTGGCCACCCTTCATATATCCGATGCGCGATATACCGTTCACAATAGCCTGATCGTGCCCATGATTCACACTTGGGTGCAACTTGGTGAGCAGCTCGGGATGCGTCTTTCCCAATGGTTCACCCTCGAAAGGCATGTAATAGCTCACCTCGATAGGATCCTCAGGGTCGAGCCCCACCACACGCTCATTCTCCACCCACACACAAGGCACACGATCGCCCGTAGCCGCCATGATGTACGAGTAGTCGAACCCGATGTCCGAAGGTCCCGGTGTGATGTGTCCGTTCCAATCCTGAGAGCCCGTCGTGTCGGCCAGTCCCAGGTGCCACTTGCCCACGGCTCCCGTCACGTAGCCCTGCGCACGGAAGAGGTCGGCCACGGTTTGCTGCTCGGGGCGGATAATCATGCCCGCATTGCCCGCTGCCACGCCCGTATCGTTTCGTCGCCAGCTATAGTGGCCCGTGAGTAGCGAATAGCGCGAGGGTGTACTCGTAGCCGCCACGGCATGCGCATCGGTAAATCGCAATCCGTTCTGCGCCAGGCGCTCCACCTGCGGTGTGTGTATGGTGGGTTCGCCGTAGGGACTGAGGTCGCCATAGCCCACATCGTCGGCCACGAGTAGTATCACATTGGGCCGCTTGTCGGCACTCCGCGCCCTTTTTCCCTTGCCCGACGTGCATCCCGTGAGCATCGAAGCACATGCGCCTAACCATAAGAGAAGATTCGTTTTCATGATCATCCGACATTTGTTTACGGATGTAAAGTTACAGATAATTCTTGACTAAACCAACAAAAGTCGTTACCTTTGCCCTTAGAAAATCCCCACAATTACGTGTCCATGAAACCCGCCACCCTCTTCAGAGAATACATCTGGCTCATCAACACCATCCACCGCCACCAGCGCCTCACCTTCGAGGAGATCAACCAGCACTGGATGAAGACCGAGATGAGCGGCGGCGTTGCCATGGCCCGCAGCACCTTCAACCGCCACCGCGACGACATCGTCGACATGTTTGGCATCATCATCGATTGCGAGAAGAAGGGCGGCTACCGCTACTACATCGGCAATGCCGAGGTGCTCACCGAAGAAACCATACAGAACTGGATGCTCTCGACCCTCTCGGCAACATAAAGAACCATAAGTTTGCCCTTTTTTGCTGTAGGTATCGATAGTCGGGCGTAACTCACAGTAGACATGATTGTTGACGACCGACACCCCCGTGCGGGGTGTCGGTCATCTGCCTTACTTGAAATCAGACAAAGAGAATGAAAAAAAATCTCTTTGTCCGTTTGGGGAAAAGCCTTTATCCAATTTGAAAAATCTCTTTATTCATTTCGAAAAGTCTCTTAAGAGAATTTTCCCAGTCTTGCCCAAGAAAAGATTCTATTTAGCCTTAGGCTAAACAATCATCGAACGATGCAATCAAGTTTCCGCCACATTCCCCACCGACACCCCACAACGGAAGTATCGGTCGATAAGTAACTAATCCATAGAGAAATACAAACAGCTACCGACACCTTTACAAAAAAGGAAAACAAATATTTTTCTCATAAGTAGACCTATTTACACAACAAATTGTCATGAATTGCCCGTAAGCCTTCAGGTCGCTGGCCGTAGACGGCAACCTCGGCTAAAGCCGCAGGGAAAAGCATTTTTCTGAAATAACGAATACAAGCACTATTATGGAACAGAAGAAACACTATCTGCTACGAAACGACGAATATATACTACACATAGACTAACCCTATCGCATAGAAAGGACTCCCGCGTCACTAGCAAGCGAGGAGCACCGCAGTAGTTAGCGAGGCACACCGCGGTAACTAACGAGGAGTGGCGCGGTAGTTAGCGAGGAGAATAGAGGATAGGCTCTTATCCAAAGAAGAACAAAGATATAAATAAAGGAGATACTTGCAGATACGGATTTAACTTTCTAACTTTGGGGCAAAGAACGCAATAACGCGATAATACTATGATTACTTTCGACCAAGGAAACTATTGAATCTATGAAAAGAAGTGTTATAGGAATTGAAAGAGAGGAAACAACTCTCATAACAAAAGAAACCATTTATAAGGCATTAGAGCAAGCCTATTCAGAATTGCGTAGTGGAGAATGCGGGATTGTAGATATTGTGCTTCCACTTGATGAACCACACAATTATGCAGTATTGCTTTCTGTAGAATCTCTTCCTGTCGGATTAGGAGGAGTTGGACGAAAGATAAATATTTGGCAGAATGAGAAGGTGCTTAGACGTTTGAACCTTGGTAAAATAGAATGTTCTAAACATATGATGATTACCCAATTATTAGATAAAGCATTTAATGAAGTCGGTAATTTATATAATTTACTCAGCTTACGTTCGGAGCATACACGTGTGAATAGTGTATATAATTACCTCCTGCAAATGATAGATGAGAACTTTGAATTAAAAGAAGAAAACGGGAGATTTTAACTTACAAGTCAAAGTATATCAATACCCACTCTAATATTTTGATTCCATAAAAGAAACCATCTAAATCAACTCATACCAACCAAACACTCAATTACTATGGATGAGAATAGTTATATAGAATGTCGCAAAGATGTACGGGAAAACATTCTGACATTGTATTCATATTTACAAAATAAAGAAGAAGAGTACTATTACGAATGGGCCAAGGAACGCCTGTCGCAAGGCCGTAATTTTGTAGTGGAAGCTATAGATGGGAAGCTTTATTTTGCTCCGAGCCGCTTTGTAGGATACAAACAGAACTCTTTAGAAAAGCACGAAGACAATAGCGATAAAAGTGGAACCGATACCGACAGGGAACTAAAACGGTTTTACAAATTGAT
>JAZRDT010000009.1:0-80621 GCA_045660385.1 Bacteroidaceae bacterium
GCCGTTAACCTCGCCATCCAGCTTGGCTTCAAGTATGCCGTGAGCACTATCGGTTGGATACTGCTCCTCGTGGGTGTTGCCCTGGGCGTGCTCACCGGCTCTATGGGTGCTACTTGGTTTATGGTGCTGATGATTGCGGCAGGATGCATGATCATGCTCTACAACAGTCCTGGCAAGAACATCTTCCTCAACATCGGTCTCGGCCTCTGGGATGCCTACAACATGGTTACCGGCTTGCTTGGCGATGTGCTTTCTTACGTGCGTCTCTTCGCCCTCGGTCTCTCGGGAGGTATCTTGGCCAGCGTGTTCAACAGCTTGGCCGTGGGTATGAGCCCCGACATCCCCGTCGTAGGATTCCTCGTGACGGCACTTATCTTCGTTGCCGGTCATGGCCTGAACATCTTCATGAACATCCTCGGCTCTATGGTACACCCCATGCGCTTGACGTTCGTGGAGTTCTTCAAGAACTCAGGCTACGAAGGTGGCGGACAGGAGTACAAGCCGTTCAAGAAGTAATGAACGAAAACGTTAACATCGTATAATGTCATTCTGAGCAACGCGAAGAATCTCGTATTCTGCAAAGTTCTGCATAGTCCCTGCGCGGGATCCTTCACTTTGTTCAGGATGACAAGGATAAGAAAAACTAAAAACAAAAAATTAATAACAACTTAAAACATTTATTTATTATGTCAACAACATTATTGATTGCCTACATTGGCATTGGTTTGATGATTGCCCTTTCGGGTATTGGTTCAGCTTATGGTGTAACTATCGCTGGTAATGCAGCTCTCGGTGCATTGAAGAAGACCGACAAGTTCGGTAACTTCCTCGTGCTCACCGCTCTTCCCGGTACACAGGGTCTGTATGGTTTCGCAGGTTACTACATTTTCCAGAACATCAACGCTGTTCTCTCTCCTGAGATGACCGCTATTCAGGCTGCAGCCGTATTGGGTGCTGGTGCAGCTCTCGGTCTCGTAGGTTTGTTCTCAGCTATCCGTCAGGGTCAGGTATGTGCTAACGGTATCGCAGGTATCGGTCAGGGCTACGACGTGTTCTCTAAGACCTTGATCTTCGCCGTATTCCCCGAGCTCTACGCTATCGTAGCCCTCGCAGGTGTGTTCCTCATCAGCGGTGCTGTAGTTGCATAATCCTCCCTACTATAGTATAGGATACAAATAGAGTAGCGGTAGCCTCCTTACGGAGTGCTGCCGCTTTTTTTTTATCACTTAAGTTTCGCAAGATCAACTTGTCGTAGTTAATCTGAAAATGGTTCAAACATTTTAGTGCTTAAGTATTTCTCTGCACGGTCAGGGAATACGACAACAATGTTCCCTTTTTCTAACTTTCTCGCAGTGCGCAAGGCTGCTATCATGACGGCCCCACTGCTCATGCCAGCAAATATACCTTCTTGGGCAATGATTTGTCGGGCCATTTCAATGGCCTCCTCACTCTCTATCATCTCTTGTATGTCGATCAGTGAGGGTTTATAAATTTCTGGAATGATGGCCTCGTTCATGTTCTTCAGTCCCTGTATATAGTGTCCCTTTATCGGGTGGGCACACACCACTTTGATATCAGGTTTCATTGCACGCAAAAAGCGCGATACTCCCATGATAGTGCCCGATGTGCCTATGGCACATACTAGATAATCTATCTTTCCCTCAGTCTGTTGCCATATCTCTATGGCCGTTCTCTCATAGTGTGCAAGGTAGTTGGCTGCATTGGCAAACTGATAGGGCATAAAGTACTTGTCTGGTGACTCCTCAACCATTCTCTTTGCCATTCTAATGGCTCCGTCAGTACCCTCCTCAGCAGGTGTCAAGATGACCTTTACCCCATACGAACGCAGTATCTTACGTCGTTCTACAGACACAGCACTGCTCATTACAATCTCTACAGGGTATCCTTTCACGATGCCGACCATGGCGAGGCCTATGCCCGTGTTTCCTGAACTTGGTTCGATGATTGTATGTCCTTTTCTAAGCACCCCTTCGCGTTCGGCGCGTTCTATCATACGTAGTGCAATGCGATCCTTGATGCTACCGGTAGGGTTGAACCCCTCCAATTTAGCGTATATATTTACTTGAGGATTTGGGCATAGCCTATTGATACGCACCATGGGCGTGTTACCTATAGTTTCTAAGATATTTTCTCTTATCATAGCATGGTATATGTAGTCAGGCTTTCAGTTTCTGTGTTCTTTTATCTTGAAACAGTGATTGTCACATTAACACTTTTGCAACTCTTAATGTTTTCCTCAATTTTTATACAATGAGACTAATTTTTTTGTTGTGTCAACTTTTTTAGTATATATCAATAATCTATTTATGGGAAATAATGTAAACGAGCAAGGAATAATGAAATAGACCGATTTCATTATTCCTTACTATCAATACGGATTGATTGTAAAAACAGATTATTTAGTTCTATCTAAAGTTTTAATGAGGATGTAATCAACCTAAATTATAACAGGCAAGCAAATCGGCAACGATGAAGCTGCTGCCACCCACGTAGATGAAGTCGTTGCCATTGGCCTCGGCAAGTGCGGCCTCGGTGGCTGCAGCAACGGATGGGTAGGTGGTTCCATGCAGGGTGTGCTTGGCTGCCAAAGTCTGTAGCTCTTTGCAGGGGAGCGCGCGGGCTACACTGGCCTGGGTGAAATAGTAAGTGGCGTGCTTGGGCAACAGGGCGAGTACGGCGTTGATGTCTTTGTCGTTGACCATACCGAAGACGATGCGCAATTGTTTGCAGGGTTGCGCCAGAATCTGGGGTACAATGTATTGGAATCCACCAATATTGTGCCCTGTGTCGCAAATGAGGCGGGGTGAGTTGTTGAGTTGTTGCCAGCGCCCCATAAGTCCGGTGAGTTGGCATACCTGAGCAAATCCGTTGCGTAGGGCCTCTTCGCTGATGGTGTATCCGATATGTTGAAGTTCACCGATGGCATAGAGTAGGGTGTTGACATTCTTCTCTTGGCAGTAGCCGCGGAGTGCTACCTGCAAGTCACTGTAGCGTGATGTTTGGTAAATGTCGTAGTTGGCATCGCCACATTTGCTCACAATCATGGGTATTTCTTGTGCGAAAGTGATGGGGGCTTGCTTTGCGGTAGCTTCGTCGAGGAATACGGGGCGGGTCTCGTCGTTGTGTTCACCAATGATAATGGGTGTGTGAGGCTTGATGATGCCGGCCTTCTCGTGGGCAATCTTGCCGAGTGTGTCGCCCAGGAAACCTACGTGATCGAAACTGATATTGGTGATGACGGTGAGGTCTGGACTGATGATGTTGGTGCAGTCGAGTCGTCCCCCCAATCCTACTTCGATGACGGCCACATCGACCTGTTGCTCTGCAAAGTAGTGGAAAGCCATCGCTGTGGTGAGCTCAAAGAACGAGGGGTGTAGAGGTTCGAAAAAGAAGCGGTGCTGCGCAACAAAGTCGATGACAAACTGCTTGCTTATCATCTGTCCGTTCACACGGATGCGCTCGCGGAAATCTACCAAGTGGGGTGAGGTGTAGAGTCCTACCTTGTAGCCTGCCGACTGAAGCACGGCAGCCAACGTGTGTGAGCATGAGCCCTTGCCGTTGGTACCTGCTACGTGCAGGGTGCGGAACTTACGATGGGGGTGACTGAAATGCTCATCCAGGGCATGGGTGTTGCTCAGTCCCTCTTTATAGGCTCCCTGTCCGATGTTTTGGAACAGGGGGGCGCTATTATATAAATAGGTAATGGTTTCTTGGTAGGTCATTGTTCTTTATATGTCTAATGTCAACGGTCAAACGCCGAACTCCGATGCGGTATGAAAGCGTCGGATGCGACGGCTGCTGGTTCATCAGCACTATGGAGTCTCGCTTGCGAGGTTGAGAGCATAAACTTGCTTAATCTATGCCGAGCAACGAGGAGGAAAAGCCTGCGCAGCAGGATTAACGGTTAATGGTTAGTGGTTAATGGTTAAAGAAATTTTACCTTGGTTATCGTTTTCATTACCTTTAACCCTTAACCCTTAACCTTTAACCCCTCATCGCTAATATGTCTTCAATCAGACAATCGACATTCTCGCTCTTTGTCGCCCAACTGGTGCAGATGCGCACGGCTGTGTGCTCTTCATCGACGCGTTGCCAAAATGAGAACAGATATTTCTTTGACAGTTCTTCGTATTGTGCATTGCTGAGAATGGGGAACTGCTGATTTGTGGGGCTGTCGATCAAGAACTTGATACCTTTGGCTTGAAGTGCAGCCTTGATGCGCATGGCTTGGTCGATGGCGTGCTGGGCAATCTGCATATATAGATTATCGGTAAAAAGCTGTGCAAACTGTATGCCGAGCAAGCGACCTTTGGCAAGCATACCGCCGTGGCGCTTGATGCTATAGCGGAAATCGCGCTTTAATGCATCGTTGCTGATTACTACCGCCTCTCCAAACAAGGCACCTACTTTTGTGCCACCAATGTAGAATACATCGGTCAATGTGGCCAATTTGGGTAAGGTAATGTCGCTGTCGGGTGAACATAGCCCGTAGCCGAGGCGTGCTCCATCGACAAATAGGGGCAAGGAATACTTGCGGCATATAGTGCTGATGGATTCCAATTCTGCGAGGGTATATACAGTGCCAACTTCGGTGGGGAATGATATGTATACCATACCGGGCTGTACCATGTGCTCGGGACCATCTTCGTGCTGATGAGCAAGTACGGCTTCTTCAATTTGTGTAGCTGTCAGTTTGCCATCGGCCGATGCGATGGAGAGTACCTTGTGTCCGGTACTCTCTATCGCTCCCGTTTCGTGTACATTGATATGTCCGCTTCCTGCTGTAAGAACTCCCTGATAAGGGCGTAGTATATGGGAGATGACGGTGGTGTTGGTTTGTGTGCCACCTACGAGGAAGTGAACATCGATGTTGTTGTTATCGCATGCCTGCTGTATGAGCAATCTTGCCTGATGGCAATAGTGATCCTCACCATAACCGATGGTCTGCTCCATATTGCTTTCGAGCAGACGTTGCATAATCAACGGGTGTGCTCCCTCGTTGTAGTCACATTGGAATTGTATCATATTAAATATACAGGATCTTAATCATTCTAATGATTGATTATTTCGCTTCTGTCCAGTTCGGGGGATTTATTCCCATGAGGTGACGCACGAAGAAGTCGTATCGCTTGTGCTCGCCATAGGCCTCACCCATGGTGTGGCGTTGGCCGGGGAGGAAGACAAACTCGAAGTCCTTGCCTGCCTTCACGAGGGCATTGACAACCTGCATGGTAGATGCGGGGTCAACATTGTCGTCCATCTCGCCCACAACAAGCATCAAGGGACGGGTGAGCAGGTGTGCATTCTCTACGTTGCTGCCCTCCTTGTACTGGTCGCCTACGGGATAGCCAAGCCACTGCTCGTTCCACCAGATCTTATCCATGCGGTTGTCGTGGCATCCGCAAGCAGAGTAGGCTGCCTTATAGAAGTCGGGGTGGAAGAGTACGGCGGTCATTGCCTCCTGACCACCGGCAGAGCATCCGTAGATACCTACACGGTTGATATCCATATAGGGGTATTTCTCGGCTGCAGCTCGTATCCAGCTGATGTGGTCGGGGAGACCGGCATCCTTGAGGTTCTTGTGGCAGATGTTTTCAAATTCGCGTGAGCGGAATGAGGTGCCCATACCATCGACCATGACAACGATGAAACCAAGCTCGGCAATGGAACTCATGTAATAGTGGTGAGCGGTGAATGCCTTGGGAACATAGTGGTCGCCAGGACCCTGGTAGATGTACTCGAGGATGGGGTATTGCTTCGAGGGGTCGAAGTTTGAGGGACGGATGATGAGTCCCCACATGTCGGTCTTGCCGTCGCGACCCTTGGCTGCAAATACCTCGGGAGCGCGCCAGCCTTCGGCTTCAAGACGGGTGATGTCGGCTGTCTCGAGAGCCATCACTGCACGACCGTCCTTGGCATCGCGCAATACGGTTACGGGAGCATCGTTGGCGGTAGAGTATACGTCGACAAGGTATTGCATGTCGCGTGAGAACCATGCCTTGTGTGTGCCACGCTCGGGAGTGAGGTCGGTAAATCCATTGCCGTCGAAGCCTACACGGTAGTAACGGATGTGGTAGGGGTCTTCGTCGGTCTGTACACCATTGGCAGTGAAGTAGATCAATTCGTTTGCTTCATCGATGCGTACGATTTCGCGTACATACCATTCGCCCTTGGTAATCTGGTGGAGGGGCTGGCCTGTGGTTCGGTCGTACATGTAGAGGTGGTTCCAGTTGTCGCGCTCGCTTGACCAGATGATGCGTCGGCCATCCTTGAGGTGGTGGCGGAAGATACGTGAGTAGTTGACATACTTGTCGCTGCTCTCCTCGATGATGGGGCGCACGCTGCCATCCTCGGCTGAGAGCTCGAGGATGCGGTAGTTCTGATGACCACGCTCGTTGAACTCGAAGGTCAGGGTGCGGCTGTCCTTATCCCATCGGGGACGACTGATGTTGTATTGGTGCTCGAAGAGTTCGGTAGAGGGGATGATGGCACGGCCTGTCTCTACCTCATAGATGCAGGGAACCTTGAAGGGAAGTTCGTCACCGGGTTTGGCATACTCCTGCTTGTGGAGCTTGGGCTGCAACTGATCGGCAGGCGATGACTCTACATAGTATACGTAACGCTTCTCGGTGGGGCGGATCTTGCATGATACAACCTTGCGGCTATCGGGGCTCCACTGGATGTAGGCAGAATAGTAGTTGGCCAAGGTGCCATCGATGCTGAGTTGGCGCTCGCGACCTGTCGCACGCTCACGTACATATATGTTATGGTTCTTGATGTAGGCGGTGTACTTGCCATCGGGTGAAGGTACGGGTGAAGCTTCAAGCTCGTCGTCGCGCTCCATCCAGTGGCGCTGACGTCCGGGGCGTTGAAGGAATGCATTAGCTTGTGGTGTACTTTCCTCGGTAAGTTGGTTCTTACGGGTGTTGTAGGTCCAGCGATGGCCATTAGTTTGGAAATGGATGATGTCGAGCTTCTCCTCTACGGTGAGGCGCTCGAGGTTCAGACCTTTAGCACGGAACTCGCGTTTTGTAGCCTCACTGAGTGCTTTTGCAAGCTTGTCGTGGTTGAAAAGTTCGGTGCGCTTCTGCTTAGTGGCATCTACAACGACATAGATGCGACCCTCGGGAGTGTTGCGCACATACCAAAAATAGTGGGTATCACCAATCCAGTTGGGCTGTACATTGTCATAATATACTTTGCCAGAATACTTGGCACGCTGCTCGAAAGCACGCTTGTAGTCCTCTGTGGTGCCTTGGGCCAGCAAGTTGGTGCTGAGGCATGTGAGGAACATGAGGAATAGTAGCTTTTTCATGTTGTTATATTTTATGTTCATTAATTGTTTTTTGCTTAATCAACCGTGATTTCTCCAGCCAAAGAGCGGTTCATCGCCTCACGGATGGCTTCGGGCTTCAAGCCTTGCCCCATCAGATACATCAGTTTGGTGAGCGCAGCCTCTACGGTAGAGTCGTGCCCGCTGATGATGCCAGCCTCGAGCAACTGTAGACCGGTCTCGTAGAGGTTCATCTTTACGCTTCCAGTAGAGCACTGTGTGATGTTGACGATGATCTTACCCGTTTCGGTGGCTTTGGCAAGTGCTTTAGTGAGCCATTTGGCACGCGGTGCATTTCCGCTACCGAAGGTGCGGAAGATGATTCCCTTGAGCCATTTTCCCTGTAGAATTTTCTTAACGACCTGAGGTTGCATGCCCGGAAAGAGTGAGAAGATGATGATATCGGTATTCATCTTGTAGTGGGGAGTGAGTACGGCATTAGGGTCGTAAGGCTTGATGAAGTGACGGTAATATTGTATCTCAATGCCGGAGTGGGCCAGAATGGGGTAGTTGTTAGACTCGAAAGCGTCGAAATTTTCGGCACTGATTTTGGTGGTGCGATTACCACGCATGAGTTTTTCGTGGAAGAAAACGCACACCTCTGGCACGATGGGTGTGCCATCTTGGTTTTTGGCCGCAGCTATTTCAATAGCCGTAAGGAGGTTTTCCTTACCATCGGTGCGGAGTGCTCCAATAGGCAATTGGCTTCCAGTGAGGATGACGGGCTTCATCAGTCCTTCGAGCATGAAACTAAGTGCCGAGGCTGTAAAGGCCATAGTGTCGGTACCATGAAGGATGACAAATCCATCGTATTGCTCGTAATTACTATAGATGGTACCCACAAGTTCGGCCCAACATTCAGGATTCATGTCTGACGAGTCGATGGGCGGATTGAATGCAATGGAGAAGATGTCGAGATTGAATTGTCTGATCTCGGGGACATGTTTTAGGAGATGGTCAAAATTGAAATTCTCTAAGGCGCCAGTCTCTGGATTCTGAATCATACCGATGGTACCACCGGTGTAGATGAGAAGTATGGAGGCTGGTTTGGATGTTTGGTTCATAGGTTAACATTTGATTTTCTGTGCGAAGATAATGAAAAGTCGTCTTATGAACAAAACAATCGTGATATATGCGCGTTTCTTTAATAAGTTAATAAAATATTAAGGGTAAAATGTTTGTTTGATAAAGCAATTTGCTTTATTTTCGTTGCAAAATTTAAAAATCCGTTAATAGTTAATTCGTATTGGTTGTATTATGAATGTACAGATTATCCGAAGTCTTTGTGTCTTGCTCATAGGCTTTTTGTTTTTAGCATTAGGAGATAGTGCCTTGAGTTTGTTAGTAGTGGCTGTGGGAGTCTTGTTGATGATTCCTGGAGTGTTTGCCTTGGTATCCTATCTGCGCCATTTAGAGCAGCGTCCTATGTTTCCGTTAGCGGCATTGGGAAGTTTTGTGTTGGGATTGTGGATGGTGATGTCGCCTGCTTTCTTCGTGAGTTTCTTTATGTATGTAGTGGGCGGTGTGCTGGTAGCCCTTGGAGTGTATCAACTTGCTGGATTGTCTGTGACAAGTCGTGCCTTGTCGGTAGCATGGCCTCTATATATACTTCCTGTTATCGTTTTGTTGTTGGGACTGTTTGTGATATTTAATCCTTTTGAAGCAGCTGCGTTTCCCATTGTTCTGATAGGTATCGGTTGCATCTTCAGCTCGATTAATGACCTCATAGCGGCATTGCGTTCGGCAAAACTACAGAAGAAGAGCAAGCAGAGTAATGAATTTACGGAAGCAGAAATTATGGAATAACCATGTCATATATAAATGTGGACGCTTTGCATGCAATAAAGGAGTGAGATTCTTTGCAGAGTTAAAAAGAATATATAACTTTGCGGTGCAAGATTCTGAACTCTTTTATATTGAAGATTCTATTTTACGAATATAAACAGATACGACAAACATGAAAATCTTACTTACTGGTGGTGCAGGCTTTATCGGAAGCCACACCTTGATTGAACTCACAGAAGCTGGCCATGAGGCTGTAGTAGTGGACAATCTTGACAACTCGTCTCCTATTTCACTGAAGCGTGTTGCTAAAATTATTGGCAAGGAGGTACCCTTCTATAAAGTTGATATTCGCGATCGTGAAGGCTTGCAGAAGGTGTTCGATGAGCATAAGTTTGATGCTTGTATCCACTTTGCAGGTTTGAAGGCTGTGGGTGAGAGTTGCGCCAAGCCTCTTGAGTACTATGAGAATAATATGAACGGCACATTCGTACTCGTTGATGTGATGCGTAAGAATGGCTGCAAGAACATGATTTTCTCTTCAAGTGCTACAGTATATGGTGATCCCGCTATTATTCCTATTACTGAGGAGTGTCCCAAGGGTCATTGTACCAATCCTTATGGACAAACCAAGTCTATGCTCGAGGAGGTGCTCATGGATGTACAGAAAGCAGATAACGAGTGGAATGTAGTGTTGCTCCGTTACTTTAACCCCATCGGTGCACACAAGAGCGGTACCATCGGTGAGAACCCCAATGGTATTCCTAACAACTTGATGCCTTACATTACACAGACAGCAGTAGGTAAGCGTGCCGAACTCGGAGTGTTTGGTGACGACTATGATACACACGATGGTACTGGCGTACGTGACTACATCCACGTGGTAGACCTCGCTCGTGCTCACGTAGCAGCATTGAAGGCTATCGTGGAGAACAAGGGTATCGCTATCTATAACATCGGAACAGGCCATGGCTATTCAGTACTCGATGTGGTTAAGGCTTTTGAGAAGGCTAACGGTGTTCCTGTGCCATATTCTATTAAGCCCCGTCGTCCGGGCGATATTGCTACTTGCTATTGTAATCCTGCTAAGGCTGAGGCTGAGTTGGGTTGGAAGGCTGAGTTCGGTATCGAGGAGATGTGCCGCGACAGTTGGAACTGGCAGAAGAACAATCCTAATGGTTTCGAAGAGTAATATCTGTTGTATATAGGATATTGAAGAAGGGCGGCCAAATACATTTGGCCGCCCTTACTATTATCTGTGTGCTTTGTTGTTAGTATGCAAACAGGGGATAGTTCTTCATGGTCTCGTTGACACGGGCACGAACGCTTGCGATTACCTCTTCGTTGTCGACGTTAGATAGTACGGTCTCAATCATCTCGGCAATCTCGCTCATGAGTTCCTCCTTGGCACCACGTGTAGTGATGGCGGGAGTGCCGAGGCGGATACCTGAGGTTTGGAATGCTGAACGGCTATCGAATGGTACCATGTTCTTGTTTACGGTGATGTCTGCCGATACGAGTGCCTTCTCGGCTACTTTACCCGTGAGGTCGGGATATTTCTCGCGTAGGTCGACGAGCATGCTGTGGTTGTCGGTGCCACCGGATACGATGGTGAAGCCACGTGCGATGAGGGCTGCGGCCAATGCCTTGGCATTCTTCTGTACCTGTGCTTGATACTCCTTGTATTCGGGCTGCAAAGCTTCACCGAAGGCTACGGCCTTGGCTGCAATGACATGCTCAAGCGGACCACCCTGAATGCCGGGGAATACGGCTGAGTCGAGTAGGGCTGACATCATTTTCACCTCGCCCTTCGGGGTGGTCTTGCCCCAAGGATTGGGGAAGTCCTTTCCCATCATGATGACACCGCCACGCGGACCGCGTAGGGTCTTGTGGGTGGTAGAGGTTACGATGTGAGCATACTTCACGGGGTTGTCGAGCAGGCCTGCTGCGATGAGACCTGCAGGGTGAGCCATATCAATCATGAGGATGGCGCCTACCTTGTCGGCAATCTCGCGCATACGCTTGTAGTCCCACTCACGTGAGTATGCCGAACCACCACCGACGATGAGTTTGGGTTGCTCGCGCAAGGCTACCTCTTCCATTTGGTCGTAGTCAACACGACCTGTCTCCTTATTGAGATTATACTCGCATGGAGTGTAGAGAATACCTGATGTGTTGACAAGCGAACCATGTGAAAGGTGTCCGCCATGAGCAAGGTTGAGTCCCATGAACTTGTCTCCAGGGTTGAGGCATGCGAGGAATACTGCAGCATTGGCCTGTGCGCCTGAGTGAGGCTGTACGTTGGCCCACTCAGCACCAAAGAGCTCCTTGAGGCGGTCAATAGCCAACTGCTCACTCTTGTCCACCACTTCGCAACCACCATAATAGCGGCGTCCGGGATAGCCCTCGGCATATTTATTGGTCATGCACGAACCCATGGCTTGCATCACTTGGTCGCTGACAAAGTTTTCCGATGCAATGAGCTCGATCCCTTTGAGTTGTCTCTGATGTTCTTCTTCAATCAAGCTGAACACTAAATCGTCTCTTTTCATTGTTTTTAATGCTTAAAATATCGTTGTTATCCTATAATGAGGTTGCAAATGTATATAAAAAAGACGGAATGACGAACATTTTGTAAAAATATTTTAATGGGTCTGTTGGACTTATCTTGCTTTTATCTGATATATGCAGTGACGTGTGATAATGCCGTTGAAAAATGTTATGATGAAAAAAATAGGGTTATGTCGTTCATTTCTCAAAATAAATTTTTAACTTTGCCTCAGTTTTGTTTCAGATGCTCCGTTTGCGAACTATGAATGAAAAGGGAATTAGGTGAGAATCCTAAACAGTCCCGCTGCTGTGTGCCTTTTTTATAGCACATCGAATCTGTTGCCACTGACTATTGTTGGGAAGGCCGATGTGTAGGGCGAGTCAGAAGACCTGCAAAACCAGTTAAACCACGTGTGTTCGAGGAAAATATGCGTAGGGATTAGTTTGTTTTACTTTCTTGCTTTTTTAATCAGATGAAGAAAGTGTCTCGTGGCGTAATGTGCGCTTGTTTTGTAGGCTTCGTGCTTGCAAGTTGTGAACCGATAAATCTCGGAGGCGGGGCATCTACCGAGATGAGTGGACCTGACGTGTTTATCCTTTGTGAAGGTACTTATGGAGCAAACAATGCAGATATCTCAGTGTATAAATCGGATAGCTTGCTATGTCAGGGCGAATATTATATGTTGCAAAATGGACAGTATTTGGGTGATACGGGACAAGATATCTTATATCATAAGGATCATATATATGTTTCGGTTTATGGTTCGTCGTATGTTGCTAAACTTGACATGGAAGGAATGGAACTAGCGCGTTATTCTTTCTCGCCCAACGAGGGACAGCCGCGCTATCTCACTGCTGATGGCGATTATATATATGTGACGCTTTATAGTGGTAAGGTGGCTAAGATGAGAACTACGGACTTGAGCGTTGTTGATTATGCCCCTGTAGGAAAGAATCCAGAGGATATAGTTGTATATAAAGAGCAGTTGCTCGTGGCTAACTCGGGTTGGGGATACGATAACCGTGTGACAGTGATTGATCTGGTTTCATTTGATTCTATTTCCTCAATCACAGTGGAGTGGAATCCTCAACAGTTTATAATGTCGGATGATAGTGTGTATTTACTTGCCAATGGGCAGTATGATGAGAATTGGAATTGCGACTATCCGGTGCAACATGTTGATGTTGAAACTGGTGTGGCGCGTACCATCGCTCATGCAACTCAGGCGGTGGCTTATGATGGTACTCTCTATATGTGCTATTCTACTACTGATTGGGCAACGTATGCAACTGAAAATACCTTCTTTACTTACGATGTCTCCAGTGCTGCAATAGATAGTGCGTCGTTCTTGTATGATGAAACCGAGGAATTGGCATCCAACAGCATCTATATGATGGAGGTGAATCCGAACAATGGGGAACTCTATATCGGATTGGCAGGTACTAAGTTCGTTTCATCAGGCATGATACATCGTATTGGTCGTGATGGCCAACTGATTCATCGCTTTGATGTGCAGGGAGCTAATCCTAATCAAGCAGCTTTTATTGATTACAAGAGATAACAGTTAAATACTATTTGCCAAAACGTGAACGGTGGCTTCTTTCGCGAGAAAGGGGTCACTGTGTTTGTCATATTTGTATTCTTATGATGAAACATTGAGTAATTTTGCTTGTGGTAAGAAATATTTAAGCAAGCTTGACTCTTCGAGGGGACTAAAGTTAATGGGGTTAAAGCACGTTCTTCGGAGAAACTAAAGTTCCTTTCATTGCAAGCAACGCTGTTATACCGCGTTGTCGTCACAATTGACGCTAATGCTCCGCTTCGGCGCTCGTTTATTCGTATCTTTGAGCAGAAACCCGAAGATACTTTCACTCGTCGTGAAAAATATCCTTTCAAGCTTGATATTTCTCGCTCGTTTATTCGTATCTTTGCATCTATGAATGTGATACATCGTCCATACTATGATTTTGCAACCTTCTTGGCTCGGTATTTTGAGTGCAAGGTGCAGAAGATTTCTGTGCATGCCGGTTTTACTTGCCCTAATCGTGATGGTTCGAAAGGGGTAGGAGGATGTTCCTATTGCAATAACCAGACATTCAACCCCGACTATTGCCGCCCTGAATTAAGTGTTACGCGTCAGTTGGAGGATGGTATGCGATTCTTCTCGCACAAATATCCATCGATGCGCTATCTTGCATATTTTCAAGCGTATACTAATACATATGGCGAATTGGAACACTTGAAAGCAATGTATGAGGAAGCGCTTGCGGTGGATGGTGTGGTGGGCCTTGTTATTGGCACTCGCCCCGATTGTATGCCAAATGCCTTACTCGACTATTTGGAGGAACTCTCTCATCGCACGTTTCTCATGGTAGAATATGGAATCGAGAGTGCCAATGACGAAACATTGCGTTGTATCAATCGGGGACATGATTTTGCCACTGCAGTTGATGCTATTCTTCGTACTCATGAACGCAAGATTCTTGTAGGTGGACACATTATTCTTGGTCTGCCGGGAGAAAACCGAGGGGAGTTGTTGCGTCAGGCTGCGCAACTCGCTTCTTTGCCGCTCGATATGTTAAAATTGCATCAACTGCAACTGATACGGGGCACACGCATGGCCCGTGAATATGAAGAACATCCAGAAAAGTTTCATCTTTACGACGTTGATGAATATATTGAATTGGCTATTGATTATATAGAACGTATTCCTCAGTCGGTAGTCATTGAACGATTTATCTCGCAATCGCCTCGCTCGTTGTTGATCGCTCCCGATTGGGGATTGAAGAATTACCAGTTTGTAGACCGATTGTGTCGGCGAATGGTTGAGCGTGATACATGGCAAGGAAGATTGTTAAGTGATTAGATATTAAATTTATAGAATAAGCCAATATGAAAAGAATTTACATTCGTTGTATAGCTATGGTGGTAGCTATCTTGGTGACAGGTGTTGTAAATGCTACTGAACTGACAGACAAACTGGCTTTGCTCACAGCTGTGAGCAAAGTGAAAGAATTGCAATCGACCGATGGATTGGAAAAGTTGGTTTGCTTCGTTAATCAACAACTCGATTGGGATGATGCCTCGGAGGGTGCATTCGGTCAGCGTGTTATCATCAAGCATCGTGGATTTGATCGCCCCACGGTGATGGTGACCGAGGGATATGGTGCGGCATATGCATTGAATCCCAACTATCAGGAGGAGCTGTCAACCTTGCTCGAAGCCAATCTCGTGTTTGTGGAACATCGCTATTTCTTGGAGTCTACGCCCCAACCATGTGATTGGAGCCACCTTACAGTGAAGAACTCGGCTGGCGACTATCATCACATACGCAATCTCTTGCGTGAGGTGTATCCGGGTAAGTGGTTTACCACAGGTATCAGTAAGGGCGGGCAGACTACTATGTTTTATCGTTCTTTCTACCCTAACGATGTGGATGGTTCGGTTTCGTATGTAGCTCCGCTCAATAAATCGCTTGAGGATGGTCGTCATGAGCCCTTTATCAATCAGGCTGGCACTTCCGAGGAACGTGCACGCATCCAGGCATTCCAATTGGAGGCTCTTAAACGTCGTGCTACAGTAGAGCCAATGTTTGCCGACTATTGTGTCCGTAAAGGATACTCCTTCCGTGTTCCTGTCAGTGAAATCTACGACCTTGCCGTGCTTGAATATTCTTTTGCCTTTTGGCAATGGGGTGACGATGTGGAACAGATTCCAGCCGTAGATGCATCAGATAGCACTTACTACAAACACCTAATCGATAAGTGTGAACCCAGCTATTTTTCTCAGCAGACTCCCTACACCTCATTCAATGTGCAAGCTATGCGCGAACTCGGCTACTATGGTTATGAGACAGAGCCTTTTGAGGAGTATCTTTCTGTAGACTATACTGAAGGTTATATGCGCCGTGTGATGATACCTGAGGAACTCAGCTACATCGAATTTGATGCCAACCTTTATGAACATGTCAACCGGTTCCTTGAGGAAAACGATATCCCCATGATGTTTATCTATGGTCAATATGATCCATGGACGGCAACTGGCGTAACATGGCTGAAAGGTAAAAAACGCATGCATGTATTTGTCGAGCCTCGTGGTTCTCATAAGGCACGTGTCGGCACGATGCCCGAAGCTACGCAGAAGGAAATCATGAAGATTTTACGCCGTTGGTCAAAGTAATGTAATACATTATATATAGTTTATGCTTTATTTGCGCGACCTCTATATAGGTTATAGCGATGATAAAGATCGCCATATCGTGGCCGAGACTCTCAATGCCTCGTTGCCCTGTGGTGTGCTCGCATGTCTCATCGGTGCAAATGGAGTGGGTAAGTCTACCTTGATGCGCACGATGGCTGGTTTTCAGCCTTCGTTGCGTGGAGAGGTGTGTATCGATGGACGTCCTATCGGGAACTATACACCGAAAGAACTATCCGAACGTGTGGGAGTGGTGCTTACCGAAAAGAATATGCCAGCCGACCTTACCATTGAAGAGGTTGTGGGATTGGGACGTATGCCTTATACTAATTTTTGGGGCACGCTCACTGCTTCGGACCGTAAGGTGGTGGATGAGGCTTTGTCGCTTGTAGGACTCGACGGCTTGCGTAATCGTAAGATACATCAGGTGAGTGATGGAGAACGGCAGAAGGCGATGATTGCTAAGGCATTGGCGCAACAGACTCCGGTAATCTTTCTCGATGAGCCCACGGCTTTTCTCGACTATCCGAGCAAGATTGCGATGATGCAACTCTTACGCCGACTGGCTCATGAGCAAAACAAACTCATTTTGCTCTCTACGCACGATTTGGAGATTGCTTTTCAAACGGCCGATCACCTTTGGCTGTTGCAACAGTCGGGGTTGCAAACGGGTACACTGTCTGAATTGTCGGAACGTGGTGTCATCTCGGGATTCCTTGATAGCGACGAACTTTACTATGATGTCAACACCCGGCGCATTATACTAAAATGAATCAATAATTTTAAGATTTTGACATACTATGAAACACCGAAGTATGATCTCTTACATGTCATATGTTGTGGCTCTTGTTGCAATTATAGCTTGTCAGCCAAAGATTCAATATGAGAGCATTCAAGTGGAAGCACCGTTCGACATGCCACGGATAGATGTACCGATATTCCCTGCACGCGATTTTGATATCACTGCCTATGGAGCAGTTCCTTCGTCGGAAATCGTGTGTACTGACGCTATCGCTGAGGCTATAGCTGCCTGCCATAAAGCAGGTGGCGGACGCGTGGTCATACCCGCAGGAGAATGGCTTACAGGTCCCATTCATCTAAAGAGCAATGTCAATCTCTATCTCTCCGAAGGGGCTGTTGTGCGCTTTACTGATATTCCTGACCATTATCTCCCTGCGGTGCCCACTTCATGGGAAGGTATGGAGTGTTACAACTATTCGCCTCTGGTGTATGCTTACGGGTGTGACAATGTTGCCATAACTGGTCAAGGTAAGCTATATCCGCATATGGGAGTGTGGCGCACATGGTTTAGTCGCCCTCAACCCCACATGGATGCATTGGCAGGCCTCTATCATCAGATGTCTAATGGCGTGCCTGTTGAGGAACGTCAGATGGCAGTAGGTGAGAATAATTTCCGCCCTCATCTTATCCATTTTAATCGATGCTCACATGTGCTGCTTGATGGTTTCAGTATTGAAAATAGTCCCTTTTGGACTATTCATCTTTATCTATGTGATAACGGAGTGGCTCGCAATCTGAATGTCAAGGCTCATGGTCATAACAACGATGGTATCGACTTGGAAATGTCAAGTAATTTCCTTGTCGAAGATTGTATCTTTGATCAAGGTGATGATGCTGTGGTTATTAAGTCGGGACGAAATCACGATGCTTGGCGGATCAATACTCCATGTGAGAATATCGTAGTGCGTAACTGTACCATTAAGGCTGGACACACCTTGCTGGGTATTGGTAGCGAGCTGGCAGGAGGCATACGCAATATCTATATGCACCACTGCGTGGCTCCTAGTACGGTGCATCGTCTTTTCTTTGTGAAGACCAACCATCGTCGTGGCGCCTTTGTGGAGAATATTTATATGGATAGCATTCACACTGGTGGTACTCTACGTGTGGCTGAGATAGATACCGATGTATTGTATCAGTGGCGCAATCTAGTGCCGACCTATAAGGATACGCTTACCCGTATAAGTGATATTTATCTTACGAATATCCGTTGCGATTCGGCTAAGGCCATCTACGAGTTACGTGGCGATGCCCGCCTCCCAATCCGTGATGTTGTGATGGAGAATATTCAGGTCGATGTGGTAGCCGATACACTCAATAGTGCACAATATGTCGAAGGGCTTGTGATAAAAAATATCACTTATCGTCATCTCGACTCTGGAACCTTACCCCAACTTGACCAGTATCTCAATAATAAATGATTGGGGTATATCTGCATCTTTTATAGCGAACAGAATATCGGTACTAAAAACGGTACGCTGAGGTCGACAATCAGACCATGGAAGATGGCTATAGGTACAAACTGTGCGCCGCTGACACGTGATATGACGGGGAGTGTGGTATCGGCTGTAGTAGATCCGCCAATGCTGATTGGTGCCAGTGGACCGAACAGACGCATCAGTAATGGGGCGAAGAGTAGGGTTGTCACTTCGCGTAAAACATTATACATCAGCGCCACGGTACCTAACTCCACATTGCGCATCTCAGTAATGAGCATACTCGATAGTGAATAGTAACCGAATCCCGAACTCACGGCCAACCATTCGGTCAGACTTCGATTGGTAGCTAATAACGCGGTGAGCAGTGCTCCTATCCATGTGCATGCGATAGTGACGATGGGCATCAACATATACCTCTTCTTTATATGACGGAAGTTGCATAGTAACTCTTTATTCTGTCCGATGCCGAATCCTACACAGATCAACAATAAGCAAAGACTATAGCACGATGCCTGTTCGGGCAAATAGTTGTCGGCCCCAAAGTATCCCATCACACAGCCACCGGCAAAGCATATGAAGATGATGATGCTCTCATGCATCGTAGTCCACAAACCTCGTAGGTTGAATCGTCGTATGTCCCTTCGCTCTTCATTACGCACTTGTTGTTCATCTTTCGGTTGCATGCATCGCCACATGATCATGCTACCAATGCAACAGCATAGGGTTGTGAGTACCGTGATGAGCAGGGCCTCGACTCCAAGTTGCCCTAATGAACGGGTCAGAATCTCATTGCCACCTACCTCAATGCCGATGAAAAACAACATCATCCAGATTGAAAGTGTGAGCATGTGCCCCACCCAGCGTTGTGGCCATTGACGCAACAGATAACCTACTGCTGCGCTTCCCCAAAGTATGAGCAATACGATAAGCATATACAATAATGTCCAAGTGGTTCTATGTTGCAAAGAAAGCCTTTTTTTGTCAAATGGCAAAATGAAGCTGGTATGTAAAGTTCCTTTTCTCTAAGGATATTAAAGTCAATGATCTTCTTCGCTTTTTTTTACGGATGTAACTTTTTGTGGAATATTTCTTTCATTTTGTTTGTTTGTAATGAAAAATACTATAACTTTGTCGCGAAACAAGTGGAAACGCTATATGAAGGCATTGGTAAACCTAAATACGTATTGGTGGTGGCTCGTCAGAAGAGATTGAGCACGGTTTTTTTACTGATGTATATATGATAAAGAATTAACAATAGGTAATATATGAATCCGGTGCTCGTAAGTTCAAGCATCGGATTCTTTAATTTTAGCATGGTTATGAAGCAGAAGAAATTTTTCTTGTCAGAGAATGAGATTCCTACACAATGGTATAACATACAGGCTGATATGGTGAATAAGCCTATGCCTATGCTCAATCCAAAAACGGGTGAACCGGTGAAACCTGAGGATTTGTACGAGTTGTTTTCGCGTGAGGCGTCGAAGCAGGAACTCAACATGACGGATGCTTGGATCGATATCCCTGAGAAGGTGCGTGAGATGTATACATATTATCGTAGTACACCGCTTGTTCGTGCCTATGGATTGGAAAAGGCGTTGGGTACGCCTGCTCATATCTATTTCAAGAACGAGAGCGTGAGTCCCATTGGTTCGCACAAACTCAACTCGGCCCTTGCGCAGGCCTACTACTGCAAGGAGGAAGGTGTAACGAACATTACGACGGAAACGGGCGCTGGACAGTGGGGAGCGGCATTGTCGTATGCAGCTAAGGTGTTTGGCCTTGAAGCTGCGGTGTATCAGGTGAAGGTCTCGTATGAGCAAAAGCCTTACCGACGCAGTATTATGCAGACATTCGGGGCTCAGGTGACCCCGTCGCCTTCTATGTCGACACGTGCAGGTAAGGATATTCTTACGAAATATCCCAATCATCAGGGTTCGTTAGGTACGGCCATATCTGAGGCCGTGGAGTTGGCCCGGATGACGCCTAACTGCAAATATACTTTAGGTTCTGTGATGGGACATGTAACACTGCATCAGACCGTGATTGGCTTGGAGGCTGAAAAACAGATGGCTATGGCAGGCGAATATCCCGATGTGGTGGTGGCTTGCTTTGGTGGTGGAAGTAACTTTGGTGGTTTGGCGTTTCCCTTCATGCGCCACAATATCAAGGATGGTAAGACAACACGTTTCGTAGCGGCCGAACCGGCTTCGTGTCCCAAACTCACGCGTGGAGAGTTTCATTACGACTATGGAGACGAATCAGGCTACACACCATTGATTCCGATGTTTACGCTCGGACATAACTTCCGTCCTGCCAATATCCATGCCGGTGGCTTGCGTTACCATGGTGCTGGACTTGTGGTTTCGCAATTGCTCAAGGATGGTATGATGGAGGCTGTTGACATCGAGCAGATTGAATCGTTTGAGGCGGGCACACTGTTTGCCGCTGCTGAGGGAATCATTCCAGCTCCCGAGTCGTGCCATGCCATTGCAGCTACAATACGTGAGGCCAAGCGCTGCACTGAGACGGGTGAGGCCAAGACGATTCTTTTCTGTCTTTCGGGTCATGGACTCATTGATATGGCGGCATATGATCAATATTTGGCCGGCAATCTTATCAACAATAGTATCAGTGACGACACGATTGCTAAAAATATTGCAGAATTGAATGATAAGGTTTCCTATTAAATAGACATTCACAGGAATCCTATGAGTGATTTTACTTATTTTTCGGGTTTATTTTGTACCTTTGCACCGTTAAAACTGGATAAAGTAAAACAAAATATATGAAGAAGATATTTATTTTTGGTATGTTGGCGCTGTGCTGCATGGGTAGCTATGCGCAAGATAAGGCTGTGAAGGCTGAGATTTATGGATTTGTACGCAACTATTTTACATATGACTCTCGTAGTTGTGTACAATCAAACGAGGGCTTGTTCAATATGCTACCCAACGATGTGAACCCTGGTGTGAATGGCGATGATCTCAATGCTGTTCCTTCAGTCCGTTTCCTTTCAATGACCACACGCTTTGGCTTGAACGTAACAGGTCCCGAGATTTGGGGAGCCAAGTCGACTGCCAAGATTGAGTCAGACTTCTGCGGAGCCTCTTCGGGTACCGCCTTCAACCTACGCATCCGTCAGGCCTACACTAAGCTGGCTTGGGAGCATAGTGACATCCTCGTGGGTCAGGCATGGCATCCGATGTCGGGGGATTTGATGCCCGAGGTGTTCAGCCTTGCTACAGGTGCGCCCTTCAACCCCTTCAACCGCTCACCCCAGGTGCGCTACAACTATACTCCTATCAAGGCACTTTCATTTACTGCTGCAGCTCTTTATCAGTACCAATATGGATCGGTCGGCCTTGATGGAAAGACCTCTAACACCTATTCACGTAATGCCCTCGTGCCCGAACTTTTTGTAGGAATGACAGCTAAGGGCGAACACCTCACAGGAGGATTCGGTGTGAATGCATCTACTATTGCTCCTCGTGTGATTGCTGATGGTATGCGTGTTGATGAACGTCTAACAAGCTATTCTGCTATGGTATTCGGTTCGCTCAAGGTGGATTATCTCTCTGTGCGTGCTAAGGCAGTATATGGACAGAATACTTCTCACATGCAACAACCTACAGGCTTCGGTATTGTAGAGACATTTGACAATGGTGTTTGCAACTATGAGTCAATGCAGCTCGGTTCGGCTTGGATAACCATGATGTATGGTAACAAACTTCGCTATGGCTTCTTTGCTGGTTGGATGAAAAACTATGGCTCTGCCGGAGAGGATTTTCAAAGTTGGGTAGTACGTAACAATACAGGTATGGATCAGGCCTATCGTTTCTCACCCATTGTTACATACAAGGTGCAAAATATGCAGGTTGGCCTCGAGTATGAACACACTTCTACGGCCTATGGCGATTATTTTGTACATCAGAATGATTATCCCCGACAGGTGACTAATGGTACCGTAACTAATACCCACTGGGTGGCAAACAACCGCGTTTGTGTAATGGTGAAGTATGACTTTTGATAAATTCTGAATTGTGAATTCTGAATGCTATAGTCAACAATTGGGAACTGATAATTTTCAATTTTCAATTTTAAATTCTCAATTGGTTGAGTGTGTCCCCAACTTTAGCGAGGGACGCGATATAGAGACCATCAACGCCATCGCCGATACTATCCGTTCGGTCGATGGCGTTCGTGTATTGCACATTGACCGTGGCGAGGCTGCCAATCGTACTGTCATTACCTTTGTGGGACCTGCCGGGGCTGTCGTAGAGGCTGCCTTCCGCATGGTGAGGTGTGCGAGTGAACGCATTGATATGCGCACTCATCAGGGGGAACACCCTCGTATTGGTGCTACTGATGTACTTCCCCTTATTCCGTTGAAGAATATTACGTTGGAGGAGTGTGCGGCGCTGGCCCGTCGGTTGGCCGAGCGTATATACGAGGAGTTGGGTATTCCTACCTACTGCTACGAGGCTGCTGCCTTTATCCCCGAGCATGCTAACCTTGCCGACTGTCGTCGTGGCGAATATGAGGGATTGAGAGAGAAGATGCTCGATCCTATGATGCGCCCTGACTTTGGATACGAATACACCGAGCAGACCGCTCGCTCGGGAGCTACGGTCGTGGGGGCACGTAACTTTCTGATTGCAATAAATTTCAATCTAAATACCACTTCACGCGAGATGGCTGTAGCCATTGCTGCTCGTGTAAGGGCCAGTGGTGAGGTGTGCCGTGATATAGACGGTAATGTGGTGCGTGACGAAGCGGGTAGGGCGGTGCGCCGCCCGGGACTATTGCGAGGATGCAAGGCCATCGGGTGGTACATCGAGGAGTTTGGTTGTGCGCAGGTGTCGATGAATATCAACGACGTCAATCTCTGTCCCGTACATGCGGCCTATGAAGCGGTATGCTCGGTAGCACGTGAATTGGGTGTTGAGGTCACAGGAACGGAACTCATTGGTCTGATTCCCGAGGATTGTATGATAGCGGCGGGTAGGCACTTTGCTCAGAATTCTCAGCTCTGCGATGCTACACCGAACGAACTGATGGCTTTAGCTGTCAAGGCAATGAATATGGATGACCTCTGTCCCTTCGATATAGAAACAAAGGTGTTGTCGGTGTAAAAACTGAACTTTAAAGAACTGCACCGTTACTCAGCTTGAGTAGTGTGGAGGATGATGCTAGTGGCGCCGAGCGTGATGATGGCACCCTCTTCGATACGTCGACGGTCTTTGGGACCCAACACCTCATTCATGACAAAGGTACCGGTGATGCTTTCATTATCGCGTATCGTATAGATGTAATTGTCATTCTTCCCGCGCTTCACGTTAATCACACAGTGACGACGGTCCATACTCGGGTCATTCGTCTCGATGGCAACATCTACTTCATCCCCTTTGTTGCGGCGGCCCACGATGTTGTCGCCTAAATGGAGCGGGTACTCTTGACGAAAGCCGAATACATTCTCAACGGCAACGATGGTACCTACACTTTCTGCTTGCTCTTCAGAGGATAAGTTACCCTTCGATTCTTCACGTTGCATGGCGCGTAGCTTGCTCACTCCGATACGTATGCCAAACTGCTTTTTACAATTATCGCAAACGAATACCAATGATTGGCCATCGGTATATTTTGTTTCGTCGAATTGAATGAAATGGTCGCACTTCGGGCAACGTACTCTTTTCATAGGGTAGCTTTAGTTTGATACGGCGAGGAGCCATGCATTGGCAAAGGCTTCGTTCGTGCGAAGGACGCTGAGATAGCTGTTGGCCTCGTCTTTATTGTTGAATTGTGTGAGAGATATGCGTATACGGCCATCGCGCTCGACGAGTGACACGTTGGTATATCCTTGAGCTGTATATTTATTTACAATCTCATCGGCGCCACGATGGTTAGGCAAACTTGCTACAATGATGTGGTAGCTTCGCGTACTCACGTTTTGTGGTGTAGGCGCTGCGTGCTGTTCTGCCTCAGGTGCAACTGTTACATTAGCAGCCTCTGTGGCCTCACTTTCAGTAGTGATGGCTTCTGCAACGGCAGTCTCGTAATTGATGCTTGATTCTATCTCGATTGCTGCAGGCTCTGTCGTGGTTGTGGTTGGTGCTTCTATGGTTGATGTAGAGTCAATGATAGTCGTGTTAGGCGTAATACCAACAGTTCCAGTCATTTCTTGTGTGATGGCAACGGATGTTTCCAGCACTGCCTCGCTATTGATTGTTTTTATTAATTGTAATGAGGCAATATCGGTGGCTGTCTTTTCGCCTATTGGTAACGATACCATCAGCAGGAGAAGGAGAACGGCCGCTGTTGACATCACTTGGCGCAAGATATGCTTGCTGATGTGAAGGTCAAATGTTTTCTCCGTTTGGGTGATGACACTTTGGGATTGTTCGGTCTTCTCGCTCATTGCTTGTAGTTGGCCGAGCTCTTGCATGAAGAACGAGCCGAGTCCGAAGTGTTTGGGCGAACTGATACCCGCAGTTTCGGGAATGAACTGGATGGTCTGATAGATATCCTGCTTGATGAGTCCAATGCGAGGCAGTGTAACGCTTCCCTCCTCGTCCAGCGTGTCGCGCAACTCTTCGATAGCTACATCAATCATATAAGTTGCGCGCGCGTAGTCTACCTGATAGCTCTTCATATAGCTTTGTGCCAATAGGCCATCGTTCATGGTGATGGATGCATTAAAACTGATGTTGCGCGTTGGAGGGTAGTAAAGGTGCTCCTCACTTGCATAGTATGCAGGAACGGTATGTGCAATGAAACCACCAAAGCCTGGTAGTATCACACAATCGTTGGTGCGCAACAAGAGGTCAATATGTCGAGCTAAATTTTTCATTTTGCTACAAAGATAGTGCAAGGCGAGCGAAAACGCAAATTTATTTGCAGTTTTCCGAGCCGCGACCTATCTTCGAACTGTATAGCAGGCTAAAGCCGCTCCTTAATCTCTATAAACCTCGTCGCATATCTTCTCGCAAAGTTTTTCGAGGTAGTGGCGGTCGGTTTCGTCGAAGGTGGCCAACGTGTCGCTGTCAATATCAAGTACGGCGCGTACGATACCATCAGCTATGAGTGGAACAACGATTTCGGAGCGCGAACTACCGCTGCATGCGATGTGTCCGGGAAAGAGCTCCACGTCGGGTACCACCTGAGTGCAAGCTTTAGCCCATGCTGTGCCGCATACGCCACGTCCATGTCGGATACGGTAGCAAGCTACGTCGCCTTGGAAAGGGCCGAGCACCAGTTGCTCGCCCTTCACCAGGTAGAAGCCTATCCAAAACCAACCGAAAGCCTGGCGCAGAGCGGCTGTCGTGTTGGCAAGTACGCTCACCTCTTCATGCTCATCGCTGATATAGGGAATGAAATCTTTGAGAAACTGCTCGTAGCGGGCAGCCTTGTCTATGTTCTGATAGTTGAATTGTGGTTCCATATATTAAATTCTCTCTACTACTTTTTCAATCAGATAGTCTATTGTACTCTTATAGCCTGTGTTCGCCTCCTTGGCGCGACGGTTGGCGATTACCATACACACGGTCATGGCCTTGTGCGCGAGTAGGGTAGACAAACCCGCAAGGGCCGAACCCTCCATCTCGAAATTAGTAATCAGGTGTCCTTCGTATTCAAAATTCATGATCTTCTCGTTCTGTTCGGGGTCTTCGAGCGGGATGCGTAGCTTGCGTCCTTGCGGACCGAAGAAACCACCGGCCGAGATGGTGATACCCTCCGTCATGTCACCCCGATTGATGCGTGCCAAAAGGTCGGCATCGTTGTCAATAACATAGGGCGCCCCCTTCTGAGGGTTCCACTGCATGTGGCGAGTAAAGGCTGCTTCGAAATCAAGGTCACACACCTCGTTACGTCCCGCATAGTAGTTGAGTAATCCGTCGAATCCGATGCTTTTACGCGAGCAAACGAAGGTGCCTACAGGTGTGTGGGGCTGCAAACCACCGCATGTTCCGATCCGTACCAGTTCCAATTGGCGGAAGTCCGATTTCTGGGTACGTGTGTCAAAGTCGATATTAGCCAGGGCATCGAGTTCATTGACAACGATGTCGATGTTGTCGCACCCTATCCCCGTGGAGAGTACGGTGATACGCTTCCCCTTATGACGTCCGGTGATCGTGTGGAACTCGCGACTGTGGATGTCACATTCGATTGAATCGAAGTGTGAGGCCACCAAAGCCACTCTGCCCGGGTCGCCCACGAGGATCACCTTCTGTGCCAGTTGATTGGGCTTGAGATGCAGGTGAAATACCGAACCATCCTCGTTGATGATAAGCTCCGATGGGGCGAAATAGGTGCTCATAGGTTAGTTATTGTAATTGATTTCGGTGTTTCGTATCATCATCTCCATGCCGCTCACCTCGGTTTCCAGCAACTCTTGTTGCTGTTCCATGCGTAGCAGTTCTTCGGTCATGCTCTCGCGCTCGCTCTTTGTGGCACGCGTATACCGTATGCGTTGTTCTTCCAGTTTCTGGGTCAACAGCTTGAGCGACTTCATTTTGTTTTGCCAGTCGGTGAAGAGTTGCCGTGCTTCGGGACTCTTGAAGTCGTTTACGTGGTGATAGTCTGTGAAGTCATTGATGACGAAAGTGGATGCCGCCCCCTTCTCCTCCTTTGGAGTTTGCAGGCTCAGCATGAACAGAGCATGTTCGGCCTGGCTTACTACTTCGCTATCGGTTTGTGTGGCAGCTATGCTGTAGATATGTGCCGCATTGATGATGTCCATCTTGTTGTCCGACTCAAAATCGTAATATTCTTTCTTCTCATTGAGCACGTAAGTGTATATACATACCAGGCTGTCGGGAAGGTTGCGATCGGTAGCAAACCATCCCAAACCGTTAATCTCATCAATCGCCATCATGTAGTCATTGCCTGTAGAGTTGAAAGGCATGCCCACGTTTTCGGGTAAGAGGTAGCGATCCGTGCTGGTGTTGAAGCGTGTGATATAGATGTCATATCCGCCCAGTCCCTCCAAGCTGTTGTTGGCAAAGTAGATGGTCATTCCGTCCGATAGCATGAAAGGGTAGTTGTTGTCACCATCAGGCATACCATTCAGGGGCGCAGGCTTGCTCCAACCATCGAGCATCTTGTAGCGCATGTAGAGTTGCAGTTTGCCAACCTCATCAATGTCGCTGTAGTAAATCTTGTCGAGCATCTCAGTGCGATAGGCAGTGCCCTCGGTGCTCTTGCACTCTGTGATGACCTGTTGGGTAGTGCTGATGCTGCCACTCTCATGCCCAATGTTGTAGGCACTGAGGAAACTATCCTTCGGCATCACCACACTATCAACGATTATTACCTTCTCAACACGTTTCAAGTATTTGAGTTCGTGAGTGATTCGCTCAAGTTTTTGGGTATATTGTACGAACCGCTCATCGGCTGGGTCCACCTTGTCAAGGTAAATCTCATAGTACTCTATAGCCTGTTCATACTCGCCATCGGCAGCATAGTAGTCACCCATGTATCGATAGGCATTTTCTACATCGCTTTCCACCGCCTTCTTCAGATACGGCAAAGCCTTGTCATGCTCACCCGTTTCGTTCAGGCACACACCATACCAGTAATTCATGCTTCCGCTCTTGGGGTTCCCCTTTATTAGTTTGGCAAACACGGGCTTGGCCTTTTCGTATTCTCCTGCAGCAAACCATTTTCTGGCCTGTGTCTGGTTTTGTCCGAATGCCGTGAGGCTCATGAATAGCACCAAGGCAAGCAATATATGTCTTCTCATTTCGCTTATGTATATATAGTATAGGGCGAAGATACGCAAATTTATTGGTATAGCGACACAAAACGCCCCACAATTTATGAAATTTATGCATTTTGGCGTAATTTTGCATCCTGTAACTTTCAATCTATGGCACAGCGCACTGAAGAACAACTACTCATGCACCGCCTCCGCCACAAGTTTCACAAGACAGCGGCAGAGTATGCCCTCATTGAGGAGGGCGATCGCATCCTCATAGCCGTTTCGGGCGGAAAAGACTCCCTGGCCTTGCTTGAGCTCATGGCAGTCCGCGTGCGTGTGCTCAAGCCCCGCTTCAGCATTGTGGCGGCCCATGTGGTGATGACCAATATCCCCTATCAGTCCGATACGGAGTATCTGGTTAATTTTGCTCGCCAGTTGGGGGTCGAACTGCACGTGGTGGAAGCCTCGTTCGATGCCACGGGCGATACCCGCAAGTCGCCCTGCTTCCTCTGTTCCTGGAATCGTCGCAAGGCCCTTTTCGAGACCGCCAAGAGGTTCGGTTGCAATAAGATTGCCCTAGGCCACCATCAAGACGACGTGCTGGTGACCCTGCTCATGAACATGACCTTCCAGGGCGCCTTCTCCACCATGCCTCCCGCATTGAAAATGGACAAGTTCGACATGACCATCATTCGTCCCCTCTGCCGCATCGAAGAGCGTGACATCCAGCGTTTGGCAGAGTTGCACGAATACCGAAAACAACGGAAGAATTGTCCTCACGAACATACCTCGAATCGTAGCCGCATGGCCGAAGTGCTTGCCACCCTCGAAGCGATTAACCCCGAAGCCCGCTACAACCTGTGGGGTAGCATGACCAACATTCAGGCCGACCTGCTGCCGCCGAAGATTGACTAATGCAAGTCATTAACCTAACTTGTGGAGGCTACAGAAACAAGAAACACAATAGCAGAGAAGGAAAAGATTTCCATAACTGGCCATGACGGCACGCAGCTTTTCCAATGGTGTAGAAAATATTTTCTATTTTGATGAAACGCTCTATTCCCGTTATTGTGATTATGAGGACCGCTCTACCTTGGATGCTTGCCTCGTACATGACATATTCGGGTCCGAGGTGGTGCTGGTAGGTTATTGTTTTCCTACACTTTGTAATGATTAAGAAAAAAGTAGGGACAAGTTTTGTATTTCATCCGTTTATTCCTACCTTTGCATTCATTGCAAAGTGAATGATAACACACACGAAATAAATATATTTTTTATGTATAGAAAAACGCATCATTTGGTATTGTTGGGGACGATATGTCTCTTGTGTTCGTGTATAGACAATACATACGACTTGAAGAATAAAGAGATATCTTTGGATATGGCAATCGAGGGTAACAAGATTGCTCTTCCTTTGGGTAACTTAAAACCTATCCTTTTGGATTCGATGCTTGATATTGAAGGCCAGGAGATGCTGAAGGAGATAAACGGAGTGTATAGTATTGTCCATTCTGATTCCATAGGTTCGATAGGTGTTGATTTGGGTGATATTGCGATTGCATTGGATCCGATGACCTTTAATAAAGAATTCAACTTCACGGAGACTGGAGTTGAAATTGACGAAATCGTGATGCCTGGCAAACATGAGATTGTCGAGTTTCACGTAACGGATGTCTCAATCGAGGAAATCAATGAATCGTTGCCTCATTTGCGGAAGAAGAGTGATCTTGATGTGTTGCATTCCGACCTGATTGATAAGTTGGGAACCCCCTCTTTCCCCTCATCAATAGTATATTCAAAAGAGGTGTTTACCATGCCGGAACAGAATGTAGATGTTGACCTTGAATACCTTTTGCCCAAAGAGGTGAAGAACTTTCATGAGATACAGGTGATGAACAATTCTACTAGAGCTGAGGGTGCTGGAGCTATCGTGCAGTTCAAGATTACTCACCCGCATATTTTGAACAATCTGGAAAAGAGTTTCTCGTTTCAGCTCAAGTTCCCCAGGTCATTTGATGTATCGTTATATCCTGAAGCGGAGAACGCTGATAACTACCAACTTGCCGATCAGGTTCTGACAGTGACCAAGATGCCAGTGAAGGACGACGTCTCCTATATTGAGTTTTACTTTAATGGTTTTACGGGACTTGACGATGAGACTTTCTATGCAAGCCGAGTTGGTTCGGATGGTCTCGACGAGCGCTTGTTCGTATTGGATGATGTGTTGTCGTATTCGTTCGACTATTACGTCGATGGTAATGTGGAGGTGTCTTCATCGGTGGATATTGAAGATTTCAGATTGGGTATTGAATTGAATGCTGTTTTGGGTCTTTATGATGTGATTGGAGAAACCAATCCCATCGAATTTGATTTTGACGACGAGTGTATCACCTTCTCTACAGAGATTGACGAACTTGAATATATCAGCGAGGTGAAGTATGTACGTCTTGATCCTCACGTAAGCCAAGTAAGTCTGACTATTGATATGCCATCGACCTTTGCTCCTTTCGAACTCAATCATGGCGAGTCATTTAAGATTCATCTGCCTGAGTTCCTCTATCTTAACGAGCAACTTACAACCATTCCCGAAGGTATGTCGTATGACAAGGAAAGTCATACGATCCATATATTGGATGACGATGCGCTTGACCATTCTGCCGTGGTATTGGCTCTCGACTCAATCTCTATCAATAAGAAGGTAGAAAATGGTTGTGTGGCCATGTCTGGTTCAGCTCGCCTGACAACTGGCGGTAGCGTGTTCCTCGCCTCCAAAAAGACTTCGCTCCGCAATGATTTGCCTGCGTTGCGCGACAAAAAGATTCACTTTGATTTGCAGGAAACCCATTTCGTTGTCGATGAAATTGTCGTCGTGTCAGAAACTCTCTCCGAGTCCCTGCATGAATCCTTCCCATTGGACATCTATGAACCTATTGAGGAGGGTCTTGGTAGAATATACTCTATAGATTTCAAGGAAGATGTATCCATGGAATTGGTACTTGAATTGCGAGGGATTGAGGATGCGAAGGGTGCGTTGGACCTCAAGCTTGATGTAGCGCTTCCTCCATTCATCTGCGTGGAATCGGATGATGCTGATGTCGTGACTGACGACGGCATGCTTAGCATTCGCACAAAGTATATAGCAGGTGAAACATTCAGGAAGAGTCTCAAAATTTCCAAACTTGACTTCACCAAGCTTCCTCAGGGATATCTTGCTCCTACGATTGATAACGGTAAACCTTATCTTGCATATCTCGATTCTGTGGAGGTCGATGCAACCGCCAGCATTGATCGTATTGAGGTGAGTAGTGATATCCTGACAAAAACGGGCGAGGTTGATCTTGCCGTATCCATCAGTCCTATCGTGGTGGGATGCGTCGAAGGTCTCTATAACGGCGATTTGGGAAAGGTGAGCGAGTCTTTTGACTTGGATTTGAGCGAGAACCTTGCTTTCTTGAAGGATGAAAGAAATGGGTTGACACTCTCGGAACCGCAGATTATGCTCCAATTGGAGAATACCCTCCACGTACCCCTCAGTGTGGATGTTGTTATCGCTGGTAAGGATGAGAATGGAGAGGTGATAGAAACCTCCCATATCGTGCTTGAAGATTTGGCAATTACACCTGCAGCCTATGATGAGACTACAGGTTCCATCACTCCTGACTCCACCAAATACCTCTTTGCTGTTCGTGAGGAACAACAGATGCAGGGATTTACAACTGTTGTCGTTCCCGAACTGGCAACTTTGTTGAAGAGGATTCCTCATTCAGTATCCTTGGAGTTAGTGCCGGTAATAGATACCGATGCCGTTCACCGAGTAGATTTGTCGCAACCCTTACAAATCAGTGGCGATTATAGTGTTGTAGTACCATTGAAATTCGACGATTTGTGCGTGAGTTACACCGATACGGTTTGTGGACTCAACTTGGATATGGAGAATCTTGATGAGTTCCTCAGCAATGTAGAATTCAGTGTATATATGGATGTTAATAACACCATGCCTATTGGTCTTGATGTAGAACTCGTTCCGATTGATATATCGGGCAAGTGTATGTCGAATCTTGCTGTTGATCCTATCAGTGTCAAGGCTGGCAATGGTGCTCCCATCGCTGCTTCGTCACAGTTTGAGGCCCTCACAATCAATGCAGAATGTGCAGGAAACTTCGATTTAAGAGGTTTTGATGGTATCATCTTTAACATCACAGCCAAGGCGAACGAGACAATCGGAGGTGCTGCTATCAAACCTGAACAGGGTATACACGTCAAGAATATCGTGGTTGAGTTGCGTGGCGATATTGAATTTGATTTGAACGAATTGGACATTTAATGCAGGAGGATATTATTATGAGTAAGATAAGATATACTATATTGTTGTTGGTAGCTTGTGTACTTTTTGTCGGAGGCGCAAGTGCGCAGACCGCCAAATCGGCCTATTTCCTTGAAGGTGCATTCCACAACTATCAGTTGAATCCAGCCATGCAGGCTGAACGTCCCTTCTTCTCGGCGGCATTAGGAAACTGGGCGCTTAAGACAAACGGTAACTTTGGCCTGTCGAACTTCCTGTATCCCTATGGCGACAATCAGCTCACTACATTTATGAGCAGCAGCGTGTCGGCCGACGAATTCTTGGGCAGACTCCCCCAGTCGTTACAGTTGTCTACCGAATTGGGCTCTACGCTTTTCGCTGCAGGTTTCCGTTTGTTGGGAGGCTACACCACTTTCAGTCTTACAATGAATTCGACCTCATCGTTCAATATGCCCCGTGGCTTCTTTGAATTTGCCAAGAAAGGCTTTCAGGAAGATCACTATAGCTTCTCGGGCATCAATGTGAATACGATGAACTATGCCGCCTTCACGTTGGGCTATTCGCATCAGATTGTCGAGGGTCTGCGAGTGGGTGTCAATGCCAAGTACCTTGTGGGGTTGGCCTATGCCAATCTTCATGTGGATAAACTCAATATACAGATGAATGAGGATAAGTGGTTGGTCGAGACACATGCATCGGCCGAGGCTGCTTTCTATACCGAGGTTTCAGTTGATGCGGGTCCTATGGACGACTTGAACGAACCGCGCGTACCTATGGTTGACGCATTCGAAAACATGGAAACCATCAACTATTCTAATGTGATGTCGGCTCTGAAACCCGCAGCTCGAGGCTTTGCGTTCGACTTGGGTATCGAGTATGACATGGAGTCAATTATCAAGGGACTCACCGTATCGGCATCACTTGTAGATGTGGGTGGAATCAACTGGAAATATGTTACAAAAGCTAGTTTGAAAGACTCCAAGGTTGAGTTCGATGGCATCGACGAAATCGATCCTAACGATTTTGAAGGCTCAATCGAGAAGGAGGTTGAGGCTATCACTGCCGATCTTGAAGAGATGTTTGCAGTGCCGTATTGTCATGGCACCACCTCGGGCACTACCAAGTTAAGCCCTGTGATGTATCTTGGTGCTGAATATGAGATGCCCTTCTATCGTCCCTTGTCGTTTGCTGTGCTCTATGGCAAGCGCTTTGCTGCCTATGGAGGTTGGGACGAGGTGCGTGGCTATTGCAATATCGCTCCGTTGAAGTGGTTGGAGTTCTCGGCCAATGCCGCATACTCTACCTATGGCGCTTCATGGGGTTGGATGTTCAATTTCCATCCTAAGCTCTTCTCTTTCTTTGTTGGAAGCGATTTTATGATTACCAAGGTGACTCCTCAGTATATACCTGTAAACAATATGAATGGGCATATCACCATTGGTGTCAACAAACCATTAGGAAAGCGAAAGTAATATATTGTCATGTACGGTATAGGAGATTCACACGTGTTACGGCTTGCTTGCGCGCCTCTCTCTCTAGTGCGCATAGGCTTTATTGGCTTGGGTAATAGAGGTATGGCTACGCTCAAACGATACCTTGTTATCAACGACATAGAGATTGTTGCTTTGTGTGATGTCAACACAGCTCATCTAGGTGCTGCTGCAGAGTTGCTGCGTGCCGAAGGGAAGCATCGTCCGGTGTTGTTAGATTCTCCCGATGGGTGGCGCGCGATGTGTCAAAGAGAGGACATTGATCTTGTGTATATATGTACCGATTGGCTTACCCATACTCCTATGGCCTGCTTTGCTATGGAGCAAGGAAAACATGTAGCCATTGAGGTGCCCGCTGCAACTACTGTAGAGGAATGCTGGCAACTTGTTGATACAGCGGAGCGTACCCGTCGACACTGCTTTATGCTAGAGAACTGTTGCTACGACACGTTCCATCAGGCAACATTGACCATGGCTGAAGAGGGGCTGCTCGGTACGCTCACACATCTAGAGGGTGCCTACATACATGATTTGCGCGACAAGTATGAAGCCGATGGACCTAAGGGTTGGATGGCACGTCTCTGCGGTCAGCACAAGGGTAATCCATACCCAACGCATGGCATAGGTCCCGTGTGCCAGTTGCTGAAGGTGCACCGGGGCGACAAACTCGACTATCTCGTGTCGATGACCCCTTCAACCGATGTGCCTTACGATGTGTGTGTCAACAATACGTTGATTCGCACCGTCAAGGGCAAGACTATCTTGTTGCAATATGATGTCACCACTCCTCGTCCCTATAGCCGTATGCAGACGGTGTGTGGTACGCGAGGTTTCGTGCAGAAATATCCACGCCGATGCATCATGCTCGATGGACAGGAATTAGTGAAGGGCGATGCTGTAGAGTCGTTAATAGCGCAATATACTCGCCCTGATATTGCAAATATTCAGGCAGAAGGCCATCGTTTGGGTGTTGCCAATATCATGAACTATACGATGGACCGTCGACTGATATATTGTTTGCGCGAAGGACTTCCTTTGGATATTGATGTGTATGATGCTGCTGAATGGTCGTGTATTGCTGAACTGAGCGAGCAGTCTGCGCTCAATGGAGGCATCCCTATCAAGATTCCTGATTTCACTCGTGGATGGTCGATAGACGACTGATAATGCCTGTGTCTTTGTGGATTTATAGATCCTTGAGTAATATATTATTGCTCTTGGCGTAAATTTCCTCCTTGTATCCGATGAAGGTTTTCCATTGGTTGCTAAATTCCTTGGTGTGATCTATCTTGAAGTCTTCACAACCATGACACTCAAGGGTCGAGAGAAGACGGCCTACGGAGAGCTTGCTGATGGCCATGGCGGGAAGATAATGCTCTATTTCAGACTTGGCATCTGAGCTGAATCCGCAGATAAGTCCCACCGTCTCTAATTCGTCGAGTAGGCGATGGGTGAGTCTAATTGGAATTTCGCCTTCAGCGGAGAGTTCACTTGCTGTATAGGGCTCGCCCCCATCTTCGAAGCGCTTGCAAATGAGCGACATCACTACAACGCAGAGAAAGTCGTGGTACCGACGGCTGACGTTGTCGACCTCCTGGCCAAAGTTGTATTGCTCAATGTTCTGGCTTACGTAGCTCATCTCGACACCGAAGAGTATGATGCTCCACGATATGTCGGCCCAAAGCATGAACATCGGGATGATGGCAAACGAACCGTAGATGGCGTTGTAGCTTGATACCGACATTTGTATCTGAATGTAGATATAGAGGAACGCTTGGAACAGGACACCGGTGATGATGCCAGGTATGAAGGCGTTGCGAAACTTTACCTTCGTGTTGGGTATGAAAAGGAAGAGTCCTGTCATGATGAGTCCCGACAATACATAAGGAGCCACCTTGATACAGATGTGGACGAATGAACTGATGAGAAAATACTCGGCCAGTCGCTGGTATATGGTTGTCATGAAGATGCTGATACCGGCATAGAGTATGATAATCAGTGGAAACACAATGAATAACGCCATGTAGTCTGTCAACTTGCGGAAATACGATCGTTGTTTCTTTACGTCCCAAATGGCGTTCATATTGCTTTCGATGCTGTCGGCGAGATTGATTATGGCCCATAACAACATAACCACGCCGATACCGATGAACACACCGCTCTTGGCGTATTCGAGATAGTTGTCAATGAAGGTCATTACCATATCCATGGCATCATTCTCTATGGCACTACCACGCAGTATGCGTTCCATGAGGTTGGAAAAACCGAATCCCTTGGCGATAGCGAAGAGCAGGGCAAGGATAGGAATGATAGAGAATAGGGTAGTGTAGGAGAGTGCAGCTGCACGTATCCATATACGGTCTTTAGCAAAGCATTTGAAGGTCTGTATTATAATCTTTAAAAGATTATAACTTGTGTAGCGGCTGCGACTAACCTCGCCTTCCGATACTCTCCACAACGAGCGAGTGAGAAAGTGGATAAGCTGTCTGAACTTCTCTTTCATGTTATTGATTTAATTAAAAAAAGAAAACAGTTGGCCTATAAGCCGGGTTCTGTACTACGAGTCATACTCATAGCGTCTGTCATTTATCTGTGCCGGCCGTTACCGACAGGCTATAGCGGTCTACCCTCCGGCTCGGGCGAGCAACCCTCAAGCACCGGTATACATGACCTTGCAACTCCCGGGACGCACAGCTCGTGGTGTCACCACCCGACTGGTGAGCTCTTACCTCACCTTCTCACCCTTACCTTCCTTGCGGATGGCGGTTATTTTCTTCTGCGTTTTCCCTGCCGTCGCCGACAGCTTGCAAATTAACAAGCGGGATGCTCTTTGTTGCCCGGACTTTCCTCATACTCCGAAAGGGAGCAAGCGACAGACCGTCCAACTGCTTTCCATGTTGCAAAGATACAACAAGCAGCGTGTAGAACAAAATAAATATTTGTTTTTATTCTGCGACGTTGTGTGACTTCAACAATCTAGTCGTTAATTTTAGTTCTTTCTAGCGGAAAAAGATTATTAAATTTGGCATTTCGCTTGTCTTGCACTAATTTTGTATATCAATCGGAAATGTGTATTTTAATATGAAACGATATATCGCATTTGTATCCACGTGCCTGCTGCTGGGGGTAGAACTCATTGCGCAGTCGGCCCCTGACTGGTATCCCAAAGTTGACGATGCTGTGGCTACTTTTGTCAACCACGAGGGCGAAGAGGAGGAACTCGAGATTGGTGGGACCTACGATGCACCCCTTACAGTAACTTTCATGGCTTGTCCTACTGACACCGCCGAATACGAAGTGCTCTACGAATGGGAGGTGATGCAGATTAAGGACAACAAGGAAACGCTTCTTGTCAAGCGTAATGAGGAAACCACCGTGTATACCTTCACTGAAGGTGGCACAGATGTCAACTACCGCATTGTGCTCTACATCACCTACACCCACCGGGGAACCGGTATCACGGGCGAAGGTGAGGCAGAGCCTATCACTTTTTCGTTGCGTGGTTCGTCTGTACACCTTTATAATGCATTTTCGCCCAACGGAGATGGCACTAACGATGTGTTTCGTGTCAAGACCCAATCGTTGTTATCGTTCCGCATGAAGATTTTCAATCGTTGGGGGCAGGAGATTGTTTCGGGCGACCACAATACCTTACCCACCGAGCACGAAAACGGATTCACCTATTACGTCTGCTGGGATGGCACCTATCATGGACGCTATGTTGAGGACGGTGTCTACTTCATCCTTGTCGAGGCTGAGGGCTCCGATGGTATCAAGTATGTTCGTCGAGGTGATATCAATGTACTCACACGCTCAAGAAAGGAGGATAGCAAGCAATGAATGATATAAATAAGGGCCGCATCGAAGTCTACGGTGCTCGCGAACATAACCTGAAGAATATTGATGCCACCATACCTCATGGCTCGCTTACGGTGATTACGGGTCTCAGTGGAAGCGGTAAGTCGTCACTGGCGTTCGATACCCTCTTTGCCGAGGGACAACGTCGTTATATCGAGACTTTTTCGGCTTATGCACGTAACTTCCTCGGAGGTATGCAGCGCCCCGATGTGGATAAGGTGACAGGCCTTTCGCCCGTCATTTCCATTGAACAGAAGACTACCAATAAGAATCCGCGTTCTACTGTTGGTACCATCACTGAGGTGTACGATTATCTCCGTCTACTCTTTGCCCGAGCTGGCGAAGCCTACTCCTATGAGTCGGGCGAGAAGATGGTAAAATATACCGAAGAGCAGATTATTGAACTTATACTCAACGATTATGAGGATCGTCCCATCTTTATACTTGCACCCTTAGTGCGAGCTCGCAAAGGTCATTACCGTGAACTTTTCGAACAGGTTCGCCGTAAGGGATTCCTCTATGTGCGTGTCGACGGCCAGGTGATGGAGGTCACTCATGGCATGCGTCTCGACCGATACAAGAACCACGATATCGAGGTGGTGGTGGATAAACTCAAGGTTAGCAGTAAGGACGACCGCCGCTTGCGCGAGAGTGTAGCCAATGCCATGCAGCATGGCGAGGGGCTCATCATGGTGCTTGACAAGGACAGTAACGAGGTGCGCCACTACAGCAAACGTCTCATGTGTCCAGTCACTGGACTTGCCTATAAGGAGCCGGCACCGCACAACTTCTCCTTCAATTCGCCCCAGGGAGCCTGTTCCAAGTGTAAAGGTCTGGGACATGTGACGCAGCTCGATATCGACAAGCTCATCCCCGACCGCACCTTGTCCATCCATAAAGGCGCCATTATACCTTTAGGAAACTATAAGAATACCCTTATCTTCCGCCAAATAGAGGCCTTGCTGGCCCGCTACGAATACACCCTCAAAACTCCCGTCGAGGACATTGAGGAGAATGTCATTGACGAAATTTTCTACGGCTGCCCCGAGCGCATCAAGGTAAAGACTACCATTCTTGAGGAGTCCGACATGTTTCTTTCCTACGATGGACTCATAAAATACTTCCTCAGTGATATAGATGTGGAGCCTACCGCTGCCCAGCAGAAGTGGGTCGACCAGTTCTCTGCCACTACCGTGTGTCCTGAGTGTCACGGTGCCCGTCTCAATAAGGAGGCGCTCCACTACCGTATTCTTGGAAAGAATATCCACGAACTTGCCACCATGGATATCAGCGACCTTTATGCATGGACCACCGAAGCCATCGACTCGCTCACCGGCAACCAGCAGAAGATAGCCTTTGAGATACTCAAGGAGATCAATACCCGTCTGAAGTTCCTTCTTGATGTAGGGCTCGACTACCTGTCGCTCTCGCGCTCATCAATGACCCTTTCGGGCGGTGAGAGCCAGCGCATACGCCTTGCCACGCAAATCGGTTCGCAGTTGGTTAATGTACTATACATCCTCGATGAGCCCAGCATCGGTCTGCACCAGCGCGACAACGAGCGACTTATCACCTCACTCAAATCGTTGCGCGATATGGGTAACACCGTCATTGTAGTTGAGCACGACAAGGACATGATGCTCGCAGCTGACCACATCATTGATCTCGGCCCCATGGCAGGCCGCAAGGGAGGTGAGGTCGTCTTCATGGGTACCCCCGACGAGATGTTGCGTACCCACACTCTCACATCGCAATATCTCAATGGAGAGATGAAGATAGAGATACCCGCTACGCGTCGTAAAGGAAATGGCTACCAACTCTCCATTAAAGGAGCAAAGGGAAACAATCTCAAGGATATCGACGTCGACTTTCCCTTGGGCACACTTATCTGCGTTACCGGTGTTAGCGGTAGCGGCAAGTCATCGCTTATCAACGACACCCTGCAACCTATTCTCTCCAAGCATTTCTATCGTTCGTTGCGCGAACCGCTTCCCTATGAGAGCATTGAGGGACTCGAGCATATCGATAAGGTCGTGTGTGTCGACCAGTCGCCCTTGGGCCGTACCCCTCGTTCCAATCCAGCCACCTATACCGGTGTTTTTAGCGACATTCGCAACCTCTTCGTATCGCTTCCTGAAGCAAAGATTCGCGGCTATAAGGCGGGCCGCTTCTCTTTCAATGTCAGTGGTGGCCGATGTGAGGCCTGCATGGGCAATGGCTATAAGAATGTGGAGATGAACTTCCTGCCCAACGTGCTCGTACCTTGCGAGGTGTGCCGAGGAAAGCGATACAATCACGAGACACTCGAGGTGCGTTTCAAGGGAAAGAGCATTGCTGATGTACTCGACATGACCATCAACCGTGCTGTCGAGTTCTTTGAGAATGTGCCTGCTATCTTGAACAAAATTAAGGTGCTGCAAGAGGTGGGTCTTGGCTACATCAAACTGGGTCAGCCTTCCACTACCTTATCAGGCGGCGAGAGCCAGCGTGTGAAGCTCGCCACTGAACTCTCGAAACGCGATACAGGAAGCACCCTCTATATCCTCGACGAACCCACCACGGGACTCCATTTTGAGGATATCCGCGTGCTCATGAATGTGCTGCAGCGCCTTGTCGATAAGGGAAACACCGTCATCGTCATCGAGCACAATCTCGACGTCATCAAGATGGCCGACCACATCATCGATATGGGCCCTGAAGGAGGTCGTGGCGGTGGTCGCCTGCTCATAGCCGGTACGCCCGAGGAGGTCGCCCAATGTAGTGAGAGCTATACTGCCCGCTTCCTCAAACCCGAGTTGGAATAAAAAAGATAACAGCTGCCTTTTGGCGGCTGTTATCTTTTTTATGGTGTAGGGTATATTTAGTCAAATAGGTTTTTGAACTTGCGGAAAATCTTCTCCTTCAGACTCTCGTTGGGCTTGAAGTTGTCAGACTTCTGGAATTTCTCCATCGCAGCCTTTTCGTCGCGGCTCAAGGTCTCGGGGATGTATACGCTGATGTTCACCAGCAGGTCCCCCGTCCCGTAGCCATTCACGCTGGGAAGTCCCTTACCACGCAGGCGTAGTACCTTGCCTGGCTGAGTGCCTGGCTCAATTTTTACGCGCACCTTGCTATCGATGGTGGGAATATCGGCCGTTCCACCCAATGTCGCTGTGGGGATATCGAGCAAGAGGTTATAGATGAGGTCGTTCTCGTCGCGTATGAGTTCAGCATGAGGCTCCTCCTCCACAAGTATGAGAAGGTCGCCCGGCACGCCGTTGCGCTTTCCTGCATTACCCTTGCCGTTCATCGAGAGCTGCATGCCCTCGGCTACGCCGGCGGGAATCTTTACTGTCACGATCTCCTCGGCATACACGATGCCCTCGCCGCTACAGTGCGAACACTTATCCTTGATAATCTTACCCTCACCATTGCATCGCGGACACACACTCTGTGTCTGCATCATACCGAAGATACTCTGCTGGGTGCGAGTCACCGAACCCGTACCATGACATTCGGGACAGGTCTCCGTGCCCGAGTTGCCCTCTGCACCCGAACCGCCACAGTGCGTACAAGATACATATTTCTTTAACTTCAGCTTCTTCTCCACGCCTTCGGCAATCTCCTTGAGCGAGAGCTTCACCTTGATGCGGAGATCCGAACCGCGGAAACGGCGTGCCTGCTGACGCTGGCCACCACCGCCGCCGAATCCGCCGAATCCACCGAAACCGCCACGGCCACCGAAGATGTCTCCAAACATTGAGAATATGTCATCCATCGACATGCTCTGTCCGTAGCCTCCACCAGCAGCGCCTCCCATGCCGGCATGACCAAACTGGTCGTATCGAGCGCGCTTGTTCTCGTCGCTCAGTACCTCGTAAGCCTCTGCAGCCTCCTTGAATTTTTCCTCGGCCACCTTATCGTCCGGGTTGCGGTCGGGGTGATACTTGATGGCCAACTTCTTATATGCTTTCTTGATCTCGTCGGCCGATGCATTTTTTTCGACCCCAAGGACCTCGTAGTAATCTCTTTTTTCCATGTGTTTGTGCAAGTTGAAAATTAAAAGTTAAAAATTATAACTCTCTTGCTGTTTAGTGGCCAATTTTTAATTCTTAATTTTTCAGATTCAATTTTATTGTCCTACCGCCACCTTAGCATGACGTATCACCTTGTCGCCCAGCTTGTAGCCAGCCTGTACGCAGTCGAGAATCTTGCCTTTCAGGTCCTCGGAGGGTGCAGGTATCAGTGCGATTGCCTCGTGGTAGTCGGTGTCGAAGTCCTGTCCGTCAGTGTCAATTTTCTCCAATCCCTGCTGTGTGAGCGTGTTCTTAAACTTCTGAGCGATGAGCTTGAATCCTTCGATGCAAGCATCGGCATCCATCCCCTTCTCCATATTTTCTAGTGCACGGTCCATATCGTCCACGATGGGCAGTTCGGCCACTATCACCTTTTCGGCAGCGCTCTTGATAAGATCGGCCTTCTCCTTCATGGTGCGCTTGCGGTAGTTATCAAACTCGGCAGCTTGGCGCAAGTAGCGGTCTTGCAGTTCTGCAATTTTTGCCTCCGCCTCGGCTAGTTGCAACTTTAGTTGCTCCACCTCGGTGAGGGGCTCCTCGGGCTGTTGCTCGGCGTTTCCTACGTTATTGTTGCTCTCGGGAGTAGCGGTCTCTTCGGCCGCAGTGTTCAGCTCCTCATCGTTCATCATCTTCTTTTCTTCTTGAGTGCTCATATATTTGATAAATTCTAATTTTTATGTATTACTGACACGATGTCATATTCCTATGAACAAATACCTTGCCACAAGGTTCTGGTGTGACATATCCTTACGGATATTTGCCATTTACTGACACGATATGCCAATTTGGCGGGTAACAATCAACGGCCAGCATCCGGATGGTATTAATCGTCATCGTAGTAGGAAAAAGCAAATTTTTTACGAAATAAATCTCACAAGCAAGTGAAGTATACATCAATAGCTTGTGAACTAGACCTCGTTAGCTTGTGATGTGTTTGTCACAAACTTGTGATGAGAATCTTTATAGGATGCGATTCAGCATCTCCTCAAGCCTCCTTCGGTTTGTGTTTAGTGAAAAATGTTTTGGAGTAGCACATCATCGAAAACACCATTGCGATTCAAACAAAAATTCCATGTGTGTAAAAAATGTAAGGGCAAAGTTATTCTCTATTTAGTCTATCAGAATCCTCTAGATTTTTATCGTAAGTTGGGTGTTATCTCTAAGAACGAGGCGTTGAAGGTGAGGGGGAGAAGTTCGCGGGTACCTCCTTCGATGAGGTAGATGCCTTCGGTGCCATAGAGGAGGGTGCGGATGGGGTGATTGTAGCGTTGCTCGGTCTCGAGCATCACCTGGCGGCAGGCACCGCAGGGGACGATGGGGTTGGTGGTGAAGGCACCATCGGTGAAGGCAGCTATGGCAAGGGATACCACGGCTGTGTCTGGGTGTGTAGAGCCGGCGTAGAAGAGGGTGGTGCGCTCGGCACAGAGTCCCGAGGGGTAGGCGGCATTCTCTTGATTGGTTCCCGTGACCACGGTGCCATCGGCAAGCAGGACTGCAGCGCCCACGTGGAAGTGTGAGTATGGGGCATAGCTTCGCCGTGTAGCGTCCTTGGCGGCATCAATAAGTTGGCGATCGGCGGCGGTGAGTTCATCGTAGGTGCATAGCACGTAGTGGCAGGTGTGGGTTAGGGGCTTCATTGGGGAGAATTGAAAGTTGAAAGTTAGCCGTCCGGTAGGTGACTGTTAACCGTTGACCATTGACTGTTGATAATCCTTAACAATGCAAAGTTACAAAAGAAAAAGGTAACTTGTTGCAGATGCGGAAGGTTTTTCGTATTTTTGCATGGTTATAATACTAAAATAGATTGATTGTTATGATAAAACGACTGATGGTAGGTATGGTGGCGCTCATGTTGGCAGTGGCTTCGCTGAGCGCGCAGAACACGGATTATGTGGCCTATATTGATAAGTATAAGGATATCGCTATAGAGCAGATGGAGAAATATCATATCCCTGCAAGTATCACACTGGCGCAAGCGTTATTGGAGTCAGGTGCAGGTAAGAGTGAATTGGCACAGCGCTCAAACAATCACTTTGGCATCAAATGCCATAGCTGGGATGGTGAGCGCACCTATCATGACGACGATGAGGCCGGCGAGTGCTTTCGTGTGTACAAGAATGTTCGCGACTCGTACGAGGACCACTCGATGTTCTTGGCTACGGGTAGCAGATATGCTTTCCTGTTCAAGTTTGACCACACGGATTATGTAAACTGGGCAAAGGGATTGAAACGTGCGGGATATGCTACGAGTCCGACCTATGCGGAGAAACTGATTGGCATCATCGAATCGTATGGTCTTGACCGCTATGACCGTGCCGGCTATGGTGACGTGAAGGAAACGGAGGTACGCTATTTGGGTTCGCACGAACCGATGCTAGCACACGACTTGGTGTATATAGTGACTCGCCAGGGCGATACGATGCAGGGCATTGCCGATGAGTTTGGTATCCCGCGTCGTAAGTTGATGCGCTATAACGACCAACATAAGTATTATGTGCCTGCCAAGGGTGATATCTTGTACTTGCACCGCAAGTATCGCCGTGCGCGCAAGCCTAATATGCATCACGTGGTGGCCGAGGGGGAAAGCATGTATCTGATAGCGCAGATGTATGGTATCCGCCTGAGCAGTCTGTATCGTTTGAACGAAGCTGAGCCTGCTACTTTTGCTCCGATGCCGGGCGATATCATTCGTTTGAGATAACGATAACGTCGACGTTGATGAAGACTTTTTGTCTCCATAAAAAAAAGAGGAGGGCCACAGGGCTCTCCTCTTTTTTGTTAGGGTGGGGTGATCACTTCATCTCTATCTCCTCTTTCATGTCGATCTCTTCGCCTTTGCTGTCGTAGAACTTATAGGCGAGCAAGGGCATGTCCTGATTGGGAGTGATGGTAATGCCGAAGCCATACTTCATCTTCCAATGCATTTTCATGGACAGGAGCCCTTGGTTGACATAGGCGGCAACGTAGGGATGAATGTGTAGGTTGAATCTGCTTATCTTCAACTTGTTTACGAGGTAATCAATCTTGCTCTCCAGTGTGTCGGTGAAGAGGATGGAGGCCTTGATGGTGCCCTTGCCGAAGCATACGGGACATGTTTCCTCGACGGCGACATCCATGGCGGGACGTACGCGCTGGCGGGTAATCTGCATCAAGCCGAACTTGCTCAGCGGAAGTATGTTGTGCTTGGCACGATCGCGCTGCATGTTCTGACACATGCGCTCGTAGAGCTTCTGGCGATTCTCGGCCGTGTCCATATCAATGAAGTCGACCACGATGATGCCTCCCATATCTCTGAGGCGTAGTTGGCGTGCGAGCTCGTCGGCAGCGCCGAGGTTGACATCGATGGCGTTTTCTTCTTGGTTGGTATTTCCTCTTGAGCGGTTTCCGCTGTTTACGTCCACTACGTGCAGCGCTTCGGTGTGCTCGATGACCATGTAGGCACCGCCACGGTAGGGTACGATGCGGCCAAACGATGACTTAATCTGCTTGGTAATGGCAAAGTTGTCAAACATGGGAAGCGTACCTGTATAGTGCTTCACGATGTGTGCTTTGTCGGGGGCTATCAGTGCCACGTAGTTGCGTATCTCGTTGTATACGGTGTCGTCGTTGACGTAGATGGCTTCGTACGAGGGGTTGAAGAGGTCGCGCAACATGGCTACGGCACGGCTGTTCTCCTCGTAGATGAGTACGGGTGGCTTGTCGGCTTTTTGTACCTTGATGATAGCTTCTTCCCACTGTTTGACAAGAACTTTCAGTTCGGCATCGAGCTCAGCTACACGCTTGCCTTCGGCTACGGTGCGTACGATGACGCCGAAGTTCTTGGGCTTGATGCTTTGTATGAGTTGCTTGAGACGGGCACGCTCTTCGCCCGACTTGATCTTGGATGATACGGAAACCTTGTCAGAGAAGGGTACCAGCACAATGAAGCGGCCTGCAAAGGAGAGGTCGGCTGTGAGGCGGGGACCCTTGGTGGATATGGGCTCTTTGACCACTTGCACCATAATCTCCTGGCCGGTCTGCAGAATATTGGCGATACTTCCCTCCTTGGGGAGCTCGGGCTGGCCGGTCGATTTGGAGTAGGGAGCAAGTTTTTTCTTGTCGCTGATTACCTGCTTTACATACTTGTGGTAGCAGTTGTAGTGGCTACCCAAGTCTTGATAGTGAAGAAAAGCCTCTTTGCTCGAACCTACATCAACAAAGCATGCGTTGAGACCGGGCATAATCTTCTTAACCCGTCCCAAGTACATGTTGCCCACTGAGAACGACGCTTCACGCTTCTCGCGCTGAAACTCCATCAGCACCTTATCTTCGGTTAGGGCGATGGTGATCTCATCGGGCTGTACATTGATAAATAATTCGCTTGTCACTTTTCTTGGGTTCTGATTAGTAAGTATTTACTATTTACTATCACATACATTTCTTAAATCACAAAGAACAAACCCAAAATAGCATTGCACATTCTGAAGTTTGTTCCTTGTATTGTTCAGCCAGAGCTTACTTCTTGCTCTTGTGTCTGTTCTTTCTCAGTCTTTTTTTGCGCTTATGAGTCGCCATTTTATGACGCTTATGCTTCTTACCGTTTGGCATAGTCGGGAAAATTTATAGGTTAATACTCAAAATTATTTCTTTACGTCAGCAGCAAATGTCTTTGCAGGCTTGAATGCGGGGATGTTGTGCTCGGGCACTACGATTGTAGTGTTCTTAGAGATGTTACGAGCAGTCTTCTGAGCTCTCTTCTTCAAGATGAAGCTACCAAAACCGCGCAAATATACGTTCTCCTCGTTGGTCAACGATTCCTTAACTACTTCCATGAAAGCTTCCACACACTTCAAAGCCTCGGCTTTGTCTACACCTGTCTTCTTGCTAATTTCGTTAACAACCTCAGATTTTGTCATTTTTTCTTAATTTTATTGTTTTACAATTTGTTCGTTTCATTTCGGGTTGCAAATATAGAGTTTTTCTCGTTTCTAAAAAAATATATTTACCTATTTTTTTTGTAAATGGCTCACTTTGTTTGTTATGTCTCTGCTTTTTGCCTATTTTTGTAGCATAAATTAACCTTTGTATTAAAAAAATGGACGAAATTTGTGGACCTCTCTTCGAATGGTATGATAAGCATAAACGCAATCTCCCGTGGCGGGATACGCGTGTACCTTATTATATATGGATATCTGAGGTTATACTACAGCAGACGCGTGTGGCGCAAGGGTATGACTATTTCGTCCGTTTCATCGAACATTTTCCTACTGTAGAGGAGTTAGCTGCCGCACCCGAGGATGAGGTGATGCGCCTGTGGCAGGGCTTGGGCTATTACTCGAGAGCACGCAACTTGCATGCTGCGGCCAAACAGTTGGTGGCATTAGGGGTGTTTCCCTGCACTTATGAGGGGATACGCGAACTTAAGGGAGTGGGCGACTATACGGCGGCGGCGATTGCTTCGTTTGCCTTCGATGTGCCCAAAGCTGCGGTAGATGGCAATGTATGCCGTGTGTGGGCGCGTTTGTTTGGCATTGATGTGCCCATTGATACGGCGCGTGGCAAGCAACAGATAACGGAGGTGGCACAGGCACTGATGCCTGTGGAGTATGCGGCTAAATATAACCAGGCGGTGATGGAGTTTGGTGCACTGCAGTGTACGCCTCAGTCGCCCCGATGCGACGAGTGCCCTTTGGCGCATAAGTGTGTGGCGCTAGCTACGGGCAGGGTGGGTGAATTGCCGATGAAATCGCATAAAACGAAGGTGGTGCCGCGCTATATGTCCTATTTATATATACACAATGGTAGAGAACTGTTGTTGCATAAGCGCACGGCAAATGATATCTGGCTCAATCTGTATGAACTTCCTTTGATTGAGACTCCTTCTCCGATTGGTCCGGAGGATATTTTTCGTGTCCCTGACTTCATGGCTTGGCATGCCATGCTGCCCGATGCGGTGTATGAGGGAGCTACTGGCACGGTGAAACATGTGTTGTCGCACAGGGTGTTGCACACTATATTCTACGAACTTGTGGTGAGTGGACCTTTGCCTTGTCCCGAGGGGTTCGTAGTGGCGCCCTTTGTGGAGCTGGAACACTATGCACTCCCGCGACTGATAGAGAAATACCTAGAGGAAAAAATCTGACGGTGATGCGTCGGATGTTAGAAAAAATGACTAACTTTGAAGTCGGAACAATCCTATAATTATATAACCATGTCAGTAAATAAGGTAATATTGATCGGTAACGTGGGTCGTGAGCCCAACGTGCGCTATTATGATCGCGAACAGGCAGTGGCAAGTGTTACGTTGGCAACCACAGAACGCGGATATCAGTTGCAGAATGGTACACAGGTACCCGACCGTACGGAGTGGCACAATCTCGTGTTTTGGGGCGGAATTGCCAAAACGGTAGAGAAATATGTGCACAAGGGCGACAAACTCTATGTCGAGGGTACACTTCGTAGCCGCTCGTATGACGACAAGAACGGGGTGAGCCGCACCATCGTGGAAATTTATGTAAATAATATGGAGATGCTTTCGCGCAATCCGCAACAGGGTGCTGCCGCTACTACTCCGTCGGCAACGCAGAATCCTACGGTGGCATCGGGCCAGTCAGTTGACCAGCCTCCTTTCTAATATAATAGGTTGTACTGGGAAATAATGCCGCTATATACTCATTGCATCTTTGAGGACGGAGGCATCGCCATATGGCACATCGAGGAGAGTACCGAGGTGTTGTATGCCTTGCTGGGGACTACGCGTTATGATGATGCCTTGGCAACCATCAGTCATGAGGCACGCCGTGCCGAGTGGCTAGCTGTACGTGTGCTCATAGCGCAACTGTTGGGGGCCGACAAGGAGGTGCTCTACCAGACTTCGGGGCGGCCCTATCTTGCCGATGGAAGCTACTACATCAGTATCTCGCACACTAAGGGCTATGTTGCCATTGCCTATCATCGTTCATCTCCTATAGGGGTCGATGTCGAGCAGATAGCCTCGCGGGTGGAACGCATTGCATTTCGTTTTACTCATCCCGACGAGGCTGCCTATATTGATGGATGCGATACTAAACGACGTCTGATGTATTGGCTCATCAACTGGTCGGCCAAGGAGACGTTGTACAAGGTCTCTAACAATAGTGCTGCGGCAGAGTTTCGGGAGGCTTTTCGCATAGCACCCTATGAATTGTCTCAGCTGGGAACGCTTGATGTTCAGTGTTTTGCATACACGGATGACGCTTTGCCGATGTGTGTGCACTATCGTGTGTTCCCTGATATTGTATGTACGTGGGTCGTGGTGAGCGATGAAGTAAATTGACGATTCAGTTTGCAGAGCAAAGTTTTTTGTCTACTTTTGCACTGAAAAAAATAAGATTACATCAGAATGGAATATATATCTACAGCCATCGAAGGCGTATATTTGATTCGTCCTCGTGTGTTTAATGATGCACGTGGCTATTTTATGGAGGCATTCAAGCAAGAGGAGTTTGATGCCAATGTGTATCCGGTGAAATTTGTGCAGGACAACGAATCGATGTCATCCTACGGCGTGCTTCGTGGCTTGCACTATCAGAAAGGAGAGTGGAGTCAGGCTAAGTTGGTGCGCGTAATCAAGGGCCGTGTGCTCGATGTGGCTGTAGATATGCGCAAGTCGTCGCCCACCTTCGGCAAGTATGTGATGGCTGAACTTAGCGAGGATAACAAGATGCAATTTTTCATCCCCCGTGGTTTTGCTCATGGATTTCTGGTGCTGAGCGACGAGGCAGTATTTACCTATAAGGTGGATAATGTGTATGCTCCGCAGGCCGAGGCTTCGGTGCTGTTCTCCGACGAGGAGATTGGTATTGAGTGGCCTATTGCGGCAGAGGAAATGAGACTCTCGCCTAAGGATATGGCAGCAGTACCCTTCAGTCGGGCCGAGTACTTCGACTAAATGGCAATTGATAAATTAAGAGACGGACTCAGAATCCGTCTCTTTTATTTGCATCAGAGTTTTCTGTCATAGCGGTAATCGACTCTCGATGACGTCCCAATTCATGATTTCCCACAACGTATCGAAGTGGACTTTCTTGTCGAAGGCATAGTCGAGATACCAACTATGCTCCCAGCAGTCGATACCTAAGATGGGTGTCATGCCACGTCGCCATGGGTTGCCTCCACCGCTCTCTTTTACGATGGTCAAGCGTCCTTCGGTGTCCATCGCTAGCCATACCCAGCCGCTGCCAAAGACGCTCATGGCGGCTTCGCTCATCTGTTTCTTGAATGCCTCCATGCCTCCGAAATGGAAGTTGATGGCGTTGGTGAGACGTCGACCAGGCGCCTTGTATTGTGCTGTGGGGATGAATTGCTCAAAGTATAGTTTGTGATTCATGACCTGTCCGGCATTGTTGTAGATAGGGCCATCGGCAGCTTGCTGTACAATCTCTTCTACCAGCAAACCTTCGTATTCGCTTCCGGGAATCAGTTTGTTGAGGTTGTTGACGTAGGCTGCAAAGTGCTTGCCATGGTGGTTCTCAATGGTGGCCTTGCTGATGACGGGCTCTAAGGCATGCGAGGGGTAGGGAAGTACGGGCAGCGTGTAGGCTGTAATGCGGGTTGTTGACATAATGAGGATGGATAAAAGAGTTGTAAACATATTGCTAATGATATATGTGCTTATAACCCCTTCCAGTGTGTAATGTTCAACAATGTGACAATTATTGGCTAAAACAAAACAGGAGCACGTCATAGCGTGCTCCTGCGATTTATCTGTTGAGGAGGAAAAGTTAGTAGACGTCGATCTCAGCTACCGATACTCCCCAGCGCTCGGTAGAGGTGAGCATGAAGTAACGGGCTTGGCAGGGAGCAAAGTCAACCTCGGTCCAATAGGGCATCCAGTTGCTCTTGCTTACAGGTTTCCAATCCTTGCCGTTCTCGCTCACGTAGAAGGTGTAGCTACGCACCAGGCCGAAGGCGGAGTTGTCGGTACGGGGTGTGCAGAGGAATCCGCTGAGGGTTTGTACGCGCCCCATATCTACCATGATGCGGTGCTGTACTTTGGGGGCATTCCAATCCCACCGGTTGGCGCGCTGACCTCGGGGCTGCTCCTTGGGTAGTTGCGTGTGCCACAGAGTGGTGGGGTCGCCGTCGATGGCGTTGGTTGCAGTGTAGTTGCCACGTGTAGTCTCGGCACTGCTATAGTCGAGCACGCGCCAATGCTTCTTGCTGATGTAGCGGTCGGCTGTAGAGGTGGGGTGCCATTCTCCAGTGGTGTAGTTGATATCAAACTGGCGGGTATAATTGAACACGCAGCTATCGGCCGTGAAGGAGATGGGGAAGATGATAGTCTTCGACTCGGGCAAACGGGGGTCTTGCCAGCGGTCGCCCACATAGAGGTGGGTGGTTTGCTTGGTGCCCTTTATGGTGAGGATGCTTGCAGCCTGAGTATCAAAGGCAATGGAGTTTCCTACCTGCTTGAGTTCGCTCCATCCTTCGGTGAGCGACTTTGAGTAAGAGAGCATGCAGGGGTTGGGGTCCCAGCCTGTGCATGCTGATGACAACATGTAATAGGTATCGCCTACACGCACGATAGCAGGTGCTTCGCGGCTCTTCCACTTGAAGAGTTCGGTATACTCTACGGCGGAGAGGTAGTCGTCAGACAGGCGGAAGAGGCCCAAGTGCTGATTTTCTTCGATAGTGGAGATAAAGTAGGCAGTGCCGTCATCGTCGACAAAGATATTGCAGTCTCGTGACTTTACACCCAACGGACGTCCACCCCAATGGTAGGTGTAGGGACCGTTGACGGTGTTGCTGTAGAATACGCCAGCCTCAGAAGCACCATAATTGCTACTCTCCCAATGACACCATACGACGTATTGCTTTGTCTTTGCGCAATACATGAGTTTGGGACGCTCGATCATGCGTTTGCTGCCCAAATCGGGGTGAGTGACGTGGTTCTCGATGATTTTACGTTCAAATTTCCAGTTGACAAGGTCCTTGGATGAGTACATGTTTACGTCGGGGTTCCATGATGATGAGCGGTCCTCGCCAATCATGTACCATGTGTCGCCAACCTTGAGGAAGCCTGCACCATGGGCCTGTACATCGTTACCCTCTGAGTCGATCCATAGGTTACCATTGGTGATGGTTGTGAACTGTCCGGCATCTTGCGTGGCTGTCTGTCCCTGTAGCTGTTGGCTGAAGGCTGTTGCTGTGAGCAAGGCGATAGCTAAAACTTTTTTCATAGTTAACTGATTTTTACCAATTGTATTTCAAATATAAGTGTCGAATGTTTGGGGATGCCCGCTACGCTCATGGCTCCATAGCCTACCTCGGCAGGAACATAGATGCGCCACTTGTCGCCTGCACGCATCTGCGTGAGTGCAATCTGCCAGCCCGTGATGAGATCGGCCAAACGGAAAGCGTCGGGGTAGCCTTGTGAGGTGTTATCGTCGAATACACTACCATCGATGAGCATTCCTTTGTAGTATACCGATACGATGCTGCGGATATTGGCTCTATCGCCGGAACCAGATTCCAACACCTCATAGAGGATGCCCTGTGCGGTAGTGTATATGCCGGGTTCGGTAGCCTTTTGCTGAAGATAGGCCTTGTTTTGCTCTTTGTAATTTCCTTTTGCCATAAATATATAGTTTTTGATTTTATAATTCGCGAAGCCATTTCTCCAGTTCGCCTGTCCACTGACGTTTGTATTTGAAGTTGTCGTTGTATCCCCATCCATGACCGCCTGTGGGGTAGCAGTGGAGAGAGGCCGGTACTTTGTTCTTTACCAAGGCTTGGTAGTAGCGTAGACTGTTCTCTACGGGTACTACACGATCATCGCTGCTATGCATGATGAAAGCGGGTGGTGTTTGTGCCGATACTTGCAGTTCGTTGCTGTAAAGCTGCACCAATTCATCCGTTGGGGTCTTGCCGATAAGGCGCTCGCGTGAACCCTTGTGACAGATACTCAGATCCATACTGATGACGGGATAGAAGAGTATTTGGAAATCGGGACGGCTGTCGTCGGTGTAGTGTGTGGCTGCTGTACTGGCCAGATGGCCGCCTGCAGATGAACCCATGATGCCGACCTTTTCAATGTTCCATTCCTCGGCATGCTCACGTACAAGGCGGATTGCTTGTAGGGCATCACTGAGCGGCACTTCGTGGTGCTCATTAGGCATGCGGTATTTGAGTACGGCATAGGTTATGCGTTGGGCGTTGAACCATGCTGCCATGTCGTGTCCTTCGTGGTCCATTGCCAAATGTACATAGCCTCCACCAGGACATGCTACGATAGCCTTTCCATTGCTGTTCTTTGCTACATAGACGGTGAGGGTAGGAGAGGTGATGTTGGTGGGGCGATTGGCGCGAGCCTCGCTCTCCTGTTCTACAATGCCATTCGTGTTGGGCGCTCCGTTTGGCCATAGTGAAAACTCAAACTTTTGCTGTGCATAGAGGTGGCAGTTTCCGAGAATGAATAGGGCAATGGCCAATACTGTACTGAAATGTTTTCTTTTGTTTTTCATGTCGATACTATTTTATGTTGCAAAAATAGCAAAAATATAACACAAAGTTTCTTAGTTCTAAAAATAAATCCTACTTTTGCATGATAAAAATGCAATGTTGATATGGCAGATGTGATAAGGCATGATGGCGTAGTGGACTCCATTGAAGGAGATTGCATACATGTACGCATCGTACAGGCCTCGGCTTGTGCGGCATGTGGTGCCAAGAGTCTGTGCTCAGCAGCCGAGAGTAAGGAGAAAATAGTGGATGTATATGGGGCAGATGCTGAAGCCTATCAAGTAGGGCAAAGAGTAATGGTCGAGGGAGCAGCAACAATGGGTATGAAAGCTGTTCGCCTCGCTTTTCTTTTCCCGCTACTGCTACTCGTGGCTGCTATTGCTGTTGCCGTGTGGCTTACCGATGGCAATGAGGCTATTGCAGCGCTTAGTGCATTGTTGACATTGACAACTTATTTCTTGCTGCTCTTTGCATGCAGGAAGAGGTTGAAGAGCGAATTTACGTTTATAATTAAACCTATTTAAATATTTAATAGTAATGAACACAATTTTGGTAGCAGTGATTGCTTTGGGTTCGACTGCATTGGTATTGGCTGGTGTGTTGTTTGTCGTTTCCAAGAAGTTTGCTGTAAAGGAAGACCCACGTGTGGGACAAGTTGCCGAGGTGTTGCCGCAAGCCAACTGTGGCGGTTGCGGATTCCCCGGATGTGCTGGCTTTGCTGACGCTTGCGTCAAGGCTGGCTCGCTCGACGGATTGCTGTGCCCTGTAGGCGGACAGGCTGTAATGACTCAGGTTGCCGAGATTCTTGGTCTGAGCGCTGGCGCTGCCGATCCTAAGGTGGCAGTAGTGCGTTGTAATGGAACATGTGAGCATCGTCCCCGTACGAATGTGTACGATGGTGCCGTGTCGTGTAAGATTGCCCATGCTACGGGCTGTGGTGAGACAGGTTGCGCTTATGGCTGCTTGGGCTGTGGCGATTGTGTGAAAGCATGTCAGTTTGATGCTATCCGCATGAACCCCGAGACAGGACTCCCCGAGGTGGATGCCGACAAATGTACCGCTTGCGGTGCCTGTGTGAAGGCATGTCCACGCATGATCATCGAGCTCCGCAATAAGGGACGCAACGGTCGCCGCATGGTGGTGCTCTGTGTCAACAAGGACAAGGGTGCGCTCACCCGCAAGGCTTGTGAAGTAGGATGTATCGGTTGTAGCAAGTGTCAGAAGGTGTGTCCGTTCGAGGCCATCACCATCGCCAACAACCTGGCTTACATCGACTACGAGAAGTGTAAGCTCTGCCGTAAGTGTGAAGACGAATGTCCGCAGCACACCATCGTAGCGGTAAATTTCCCCGCAAGAAAGCCGAAGCCTGCTCCTGAGGCTGCAACTTCTCAGAATCCTCAGAACGCTCCGAGCAATGAGAGCACTCAGCAATCATAAATCAGAAATAACATTCAGAATTCATGAAGACATTTAGAATAGGTGGTGTACATCCCGCCGAAAACAAGTTGTCAGCAGGTAAGAAGATTGAGCCTATGGCATTGCCCAAGCAGGCCGTGTTCCCTCTGTCACAACACATAGGTGCTCCTGCCGTAGCATGTGTGGCCAAAGGCGACATGGTGAAGGTGGGTACCAAGATTGCCGATGCCGGTGGTTTCGTGTCGGCAGCTATCTTCTCGTCTGTATCGGGTAAGGTGGCAAAGATTGACTCTATTATTGATGCTAGCGGATATCGCAAGCCCGCTATCTTCATCGACGTCATTGGCGACGAGTGGGAAGAGAGCATCGACCGTAGTGAGGACTTGGTGACAGAGTGCGCTTTTGAACCCGCCGAGATTGTTGCCAAGATTAAGGATGCCGGTATCGTTGGTATGGGTGGCGCTTGCTTCCCCACACATGTGAAGCTGACTCCTCCTCCAGGAAGCAAGGCCGAGTGTGTGATTATCAATGCGGTTGAGTGTGAGCCATATCTCACAGCTGACCATCAGCTGATGCTTGAAAAGCCCGAGCAGATCCTCGTGGGTGTATCGCTTATCATGAAGGCCGTGAGCGTAACCAAGGGATACATCGGTATTGAAAATAATAAGCCCGATGCCATCGCGCTGATGAAGGAGAAGGCTTCCAAGTACCCCAATATAGAGATTGTTCCTCTCAAGGTACAGTATCCTCAGGGTGGTGAGAAGCAGCTTATTGATGCTGTCATCAGTCGCCAGGTACCCAATCCTCCTGCTATCCCCATCGCTGTAGGTGCTGTGGTACAGAACGTAGGTACTGCATATGCAGTATATGAGGCCGTGATTAAGAACAAGCCCCTCTTTGAACGCGTGGTAACAGTGACAGGTAAGGCATTGGCCAATCCTTCTAACTTCCTCACTCGTATGGGTACTCCCATGAGTCAGCTCATCGAAGCTGCCGGTGGCATGCCCGAGAATACGGGCAAGATTATCGGTGGTGGTCCTATGATGGGTAAGGCACTTCTGAATGCTGAGGTGCCCATCTGTAAGGGTAGCTCGGGCGTATTGCTCATGACTGAAGAGGAATCGATGCGTGGTAAGGCGCAGAACTGTATCCGTTGTGCCAAGTGCGTGGGTGCTTGTCCGATGGGCCTTGAACCCTATTTGCTCGCCAAATTGGGTGAGTATGGTGATTGGGAGCGTGCCGAGAACGAAGATATTATGACTTGTATCGAGTGCGGATGCTGCACTTTCACCTGTCCGTCGAACCGCCCGTTGCTTGACTGGGTGCGCTTGGCAAAGAATACCGTCGGTGGTATCATCCGTGAGAGAAACATGAAGAAGTAAAACAGTTCCCGGAGTCCGAGAACTCCGAGAGCGACAAACAAACTATAGCAATGAATAAACTAAAACTATCCTTGTCGCCTCACGTACATAGCGGCGACAGCGTAAGCAAGAATATGCGATGGGTAATCATCGCTATGCTGCCCGCCATGTTGTGGTCGTTCTATACGTTCGGCCTTGGTGCAGTGATTGTTACCGCAACATCGGTGGCATCGTGCGTATTCTTTGAATGGGCAATCAATAAGTTTATCCTCAAGAACGAACAGTGCACTCTGTGCGACTACTCTGCTGTGGTTACAGGTATACTGCTCGCCTTCAACCTTCCCGCCAATTTGCCTCTTTACATTATCATTATAGGTGCATTGTTTGCGATTGGTGTGGTGAAGATGACCTTCGGTGGTCTGGGCTGCAATCTCTTTAACCCGGCTTTGGCAGCTCGTGTGTTCCTTTTGATTTCATTCCCCGTGAAAATGACCATGTTCCCTGCCGTGGGACAGATGACAGCTTATGCCGATGCGGTCACAGCAGCAACACCTTTGGCTACAGCCAAAACTCTGGCAGATACCAGTATCTGGGATCTCTTCCTCGGTAATGTGGGTGGTTCACTTGGTGAGGTTAGCGCGCTCTGCCTGCTCATTGGTTTGGTGATCTTGTTGGTGTCGCGCACCATTACATGGCATATCCCCGTGTCAATCCTCGCTACAGTATTGGTGCTCAGTGGATTGCTCCATATCGCATATCCTGTAGAGGTTGCTACACCTTGGCATCATCTCTTTGGCGGTGGCTTGATGCTCGGTGCAGTATTCATGGCGACAGACTATGTTACTTCGCCCATGACTGCAAAGGGCCAACTTATCTATGGCTTCTGCATCGGTTTCCTCACTGTGGCCATCCGCGTGTTTGGCGCCTATCCCGAAGGTATGTCATTCGCAATCCTTATTATGAATGCGTTTGTACCATTGATTAACAATGCATGCAAGCCCCAACGATTTGCAAAGGAGGTAAAGAAATGAAAAAGCTTGAATCATCATTGAAGAATATGCTTCTCGTGCTGACTCTCGTGTCGGCTGTGGCTGCTTTCTTGTTGGCTTATGTTAACAATATAACAAGCACCACCATTGCAAAGATTAACGAAGAGGCACTTAGCGAGGGTATCAAGAATGTCCTCAACATTGGAGCTGAAGAGCAGATAAACGTGGCAGAGAAAATGGTTGATGCCTATGTCGTATATGAAGTTACTCGTGACGGACAGTGGATTGGCACTGCAGTGAAGTCTACTGACAAGAGTGGCTTTGGTGGCGACATCGAAGTGCTTGTAGGTTTCAACGAGGCAGGTAAGATTCTCGGTTATGAAGTATTGAAACATGCCGAGACTCCTGGTCTTGGTGCTCGTGCAGGAGAATGGTTCCGCACAGCAACTGCGGGTGAAGTGAAGAAGGTGGGAGTTTTCTCTAAAATCTTCTTCGGTAATCCCGATCCTGCAGGTAGCCATAACATCATCGGACGTGATATTGCCGAGGGTGAGCTCAAGGTATCAAAGGATGGTGGCGATATTGATGCCATAACCGCTTCTACTATCACCTCGCGCGCCTTCCTCAATGCCGTGAACAATGCCTACAAGGTGTTCAAAGGTAATGTGTCGGATGTAAACTCAGGAGCGACAAGTCAAAATTGAATTATGAATTATAAATTCTGAATGCTGAATAAAGGCTCCGTTGTGAATGCCTCCTAAATGGTAAACTAGAGAATTCATAATTCACAATTCAGAATTAATTTATTGAAAAATAAATTCTCATGAATAACTGGAAAGTATTTTTGAATGGTTTAATAAAGGAGAATCCTACTTTCGTACTTCTCCTTGGCATGTGCCCCACCTTGGGAACCACCTCTTCGGCGCTCAATGGTATGTCAATGGGTCTTGCTACCACGTTCGTGCTCATTTGTTCGAACATCGTTATCGCTTTGCTTAAGAATCTGATTCCCGATAAGGTGCGCATACCTGCCTATATCGTAGTTATCGCATCGTTCGTGACCTTGCTGCAGATGCTCATGCAGGCTTACTTGCCTTCACTGTATGCGAGCCTTGGTCTGTTTATCCCCCTTATCGTGGTAAACTGTATTATCCTCGGCCGCGCCGAAGCTTTTGCTGCTAAAAACACCGCTTTACCCTCACTCTTCGATGGCCTGGGCATGGGTCTCGGCTTCACTTGGGCGCTCACACTGCTTGGTGCCGTGCGTGAACTTTTGGGAACTGGTGCGGTATTCGGCTTCACCTTGCTTCCCTCATCGACTAACATGCTTGTCTTCGTGCTTGCACCTGGAGCCTTCATCGTGTTGGGATACTTGATTGCGATTGTGAATAAATTAAAAAGTAAAAATTAAGAATTGAAAATTAACCGTGTTTTAATTTTTAATTGTAAACTTTTAATTCAACAAACATTATGGAATATATATTGATTTTCATCTCTGCGATATTTGTTAACAATATCGTGTTGTCGCAGTTCTTAGGTATCTGCCCCTTCCTCGGTGTATCAAAGAAGGTTGAGACAGCCAAGGGTATGGGTCTTGCTGTTACCTTCGTGTTGGTCATCGCTACCATCGTTACCTATCTGTTGCAAATATGGGTACTCAACCCCTTCAACCTGCAATATTTACAGACCATCGTATTTATCCTCGTTATTGCAGGCTTGGTGCAGATGGTTGAGATTGTGCTGAAGAAACTCTCTCCTTCGCTCTATCAGGCTTTGGGTGTGTTCCTTCCCTTGATCACCACCAACTGCTGTATTCTTGGTGTGGCTATTCTCGTAGCTAACGGAACCTACAATGGTCAGGGTCTTGAACCCAGTTTGCTCACAGGCGTTATCTTTGCTTTGGCTACCGCTTTAGGCTTTGCCCTTTCACTCATCGTCTTTGCAGGATTGCGTGAACAACTCAGTCTGATTCGCGTACCCAAAGGTATGGACGGTATGCCCATTGCTCTCGTTGTTGCTGGTCTTTTGGCCCTTGCTTTCATGGGATTCAGTGGCATCGACAAGGGTATTGCCCTATTTTTCAGCTAACACAACATTTTGCTTGATAGTGGGCGGGAATGCTTTGCATTCTCGCCCATGTTTTAGAATTTGTAAATCATTGAACATATTTAATTTATGCACGGAATAGGTACTATCCTTTTGCTTATCGTATCAAACATCTTCATGACTTTTGCCTGGTACGGACATCTCAAGTTGCAGCAGATGAAGCTTGTTTCTGACAACACTCCGCTCTACATCGTTATTCTCATCAGCTGGTTCTTGGCTCTCTTTGAATACGCATGTCAGGTGCCAGCCAACCGGATGGGATTTGTTGGTAATGGTGGTGCTTTCACGCTCATGCAGTTGAAAGTGATTCAGGAGGTTATCTCTATTGCAATCTTCACCGTATTCACCATTGTGTTCTTTAAGGGTGAGGCACTGCAGTGGAACCATTTTGTGGCTTTCGGTTGTCTGATTGCTGCGGTGTTCTTTGTTTTCTTGAAATAGTTTACAAGCAGACTGATGCTTGTTTCGGGTTGTGATGCCCGAAACAAAATGACTGATAGAATGTTGTTTGATAGAGTGGGGTATGAGGGTTAGTTTTTGTCTATCGAGTGATAGATGCAGTGTATTTGCATGTTTTGATAAAACCTATTACCTTTGCCCATGTAAGACAAGAAAACAAGTATAAACCTATTAAAACAATAAGATTATGGCAGTAAAATTTTTCAAGTGCGAACATTGTGGTAATGTGATTCAGAAAGTTGTTGACTCAAAGGTTCCCGTAGTGTGCTGCGGTGAAAAGATGAAGGAGCTCACAGTGAATACAGTCGATGCCAGTGTGGAGAAACATCTTCCCGTGGTGACCCGTATCGACGATTGTCACATCAAGGTTGAGGTGGGTAGTGTAGCGCACCCCATGACTGAGGATCATCACATTGCATTTATCTATGTAGAGACTGAGAATGGCGGCCTTCGCGTTGACCTCCCTCACGATGGTAAGCCAGAGGCAGTATTCTGTACCTGCTCAGACAAACCCGTTGCCGTGTATGAGTATTGCAACTTGCACGGTGTGTGGAAGACCGAACTTTGATAGGGCAAAATAACTCTCACTAAAAAACTCAAGAACTATGTTAAGCAAAAAACTTCACGAAGCTATCAATGCTCAGATCAATGCTGAACTGTGGTCAGCTTATCTATACCTCGCCATGTCGATGGATGCAGAGGCTAAGGGACTGAAAGGTGTGGCTAATTGGTTCTATGTGCAATACCTCGAAGAGCAGGACCACGCACGCATCTTTATGAATTACCTTAATTCGCGTGATGCAAAGGTGACCTTGCTACCAATCGAAGCAGTGCCTACCGCTTGGGATAGTGTGTTGGCCATGTTTACCCAAACCCTGGAGCATGAAAAGAAGGTGACATCACTGATCAATAATCTTGCTGCTATTGCCAATGATGACCGTGACTTTGCCTCAATCAACCGTCTTGTATGGTTTATCGACGAACAGGTGGAAGAGGAGGAGAGTGCTCGCGAGATGATTGCAGCCGTAGAGGCTGTCGAAGGGAATAAGTATGGCATGTACATGCTCGACAAGGAGCTGGCTGCCCGCACCTATACGCAACCTTCACCCTTGGCAACATCGGCCGATTGATAAGTATAAGTGAATCTGTATATAAAAATGAGCCTCAATCGGGGCTCATTTTGTTATATATTCGCTTGTTTTTATTACCTTTGTACGCTAAAACAAAAGAGAATAACCAATTCAATAAACACAAACAATGAAAAAAACATTTATTGCTATGGCCCTTGTTGCCTTGACTGCATGTAATGCAAAGCACGACAATCCTGTACTTATGGAGTCGTCGCTTCCTTTTGGCGCTCCTGAGTTTGCCAAGTATGAATCTACCGACTACGAACCCGCCATGATGGAGGGTTTCGCTCAGCAACGTGCCGAGATTGATGCCATCGTAGCCAATACCGAAGCTCCTACCTTTGACAACACCATCGCTGCTCTCGAGCGCAGCGGCAAGAAGTTGGCGAAGGTTACCGGTGTGTTCTTCAATCTGAATGAGACCGATGCTGATGATGTGATGCGCGATACCGAGAAGCGTCTTTCTCCCCTCTTCACAGAGCATAGCGCTTATATGACCATGAACGAGGCTCTGTTTGCCCGTATCAAGGCGCTTTACGACGATAAGGCAAACCTCGGTCTTACTCGCGAACAGGAGATGGTGCTCGACAAGTATTACCGTATGTTTGTGAAGGGTGGTGCGCTGCTCGATGCCGACAAGAAGGCTCAGCTTATGGAGATTGAGAAGCAATTGTCACTTGCCAGTATTGAGTTTGGCGAGAATGCGTTGGCCGAGACAAATGCTTTTGAACTCGTAATCACTGACGAGAAGGACCTCGCAGGTCTGCCCCAGAGCTCTATCAACGCCGCTCGTGAGGCTGCTAAGGCTGCAGGCAAGGAGGGTTACCTCTTCAATTTGCAGAAGCCCAGCTGGATTCCCTTCTTGCAATATGCTGACAATCGCGAGTTGCGTAAGCAGATGTACCTTGCTTACATCAACCGTGGCGACAACAATAACGACAACGATAACAAAGAGGTTATCGCACGCATCTTGAAGCTCCGCCAGCAGAAGGCACAGCTCTTTGGCTATGAGACCTTCGCTGAGTTCCAACTCGAGGATAAGATGGCCAAGACTCCCGAGGCTGCTTACAACCTGCTCATGACTATCTGGAATGCTGCGCTCCCCAAGGCTCAGGCCGAGGCTGCTGAGTTGCAGAAGATGATGGATGCTGAGGGCAAGGGCGAGAAGCTCGAGGCGTGGGACTGGTGGTACTATACCGAGAAACTGCGCGAGCAGAAGTATGCGCTCAGCGAGAGCGAGCTCCGTCCCTACTTCTCACTCGATAACGTGCGCAAGGGTGCCTTCATGGTATCGGAGAAACTCTTCGGCATGAAGTTCCAGCCCGTTGAGGGATTGGATGTGTACCATCCTGAGGTAGAGACCTTCGAGGTGCTCGATGCCGATGGCTCACACCTGGCTCTCTTCTACACAGACTACTTCCCCCGCGCTACCAAGCGTGCTGGTGCATGGATGAACAACATCGTTGATGCATCGAACGTCGATGGTGAGAACCAGCGTCCGATGATTGTGAACGTGGGTAACTTCACCGCTCCTACGGCTGATACTCCCTCACTTCTTACCATTGATGAGACCCGCACGCTCTTCCATGAGCTCGGTCATGCTCTCCACGGCTTCCTCACACAGACCAAGTATCCTTCAGTGAGCGGTACAAGCGTAGCACGCGACTTCGTGGAGCTGCCCTCGCAGATTATGGAGCACTGGGCTATCGAGCCTGAGGTTCTCAAGATGTATGCCCTCCACTACGAGACTGGCGAGCCCATCACCGATGAACTTATCGCTAAGATGCAGGCTGCATCATCATTCAACTCAGGCTTTGAGACCGTAGAGCTCGTGGGCGCTGCATTGCTCGATATGGAGTTCCACATGCTGAAGGATTATACCGATTTCGAGGCTAATGCCTTCGAGAAGGCTGTAGCCGACAAGATCGGTCTTCTTCCCCAGATTGCTTTCCGCTATCGTGGTCCCTACTTCAACCACATCTTCAGTGGTGGTTATGCTGTAGGTTACTATAGCTACTTGTGGGCCGAGGTACTTGATGCTGATGGCTTCGAGGCTTTCCGTGAGAATGGTATCTTCGACGAGGCTACAGGCCGCAGCTTCCGTAAGAACATCCTCGAGATGGGTGGCAGCGAAGAGCCTATGACTCTTTACAAGCGCTTCCGTGGTGCCGAGCCCAACCCCGAGGCATTGCTCCGCAACCGTGGCTTGATTGACTAAACTCTCATACAATATCATCTGTGCGCTCCCGATATCTATCTTGATGTCGGGGGCTTTTTATTTGTATCCTAAGTGGGTTGATGCAATATCTCTTTATCTGTTGCGTTATAATAATGGATATATAGTAGCTATGAAGTTTCGTATAAGATTTATATATACGCTCATCCTTTTGTTGGCAATGAGCATTGTCGGTTGCCGTGAGGAGCAAGGTTTCTCCACCGACACGTCGCATCGTCTGGCCTTCTCGTCTGATACGGTAAGGTTCGATACCCTGTTTACATCAGTGAGTTCATCTACCTATTCATTCCTTATCTATAATAGGAATAAGGCCGACCTTCGTATTGCTTCGGTTCATCTCTCCGGTGGTGAGCAATCGCCCTACCGTGTCAATCTTGATGGACTGTCGGGTGCTTCGTTTAGCGATGTAGCCATACGTGGTGGCGACAGCCTCTATGTGTTTGTGGAGGTGACGGTCGACCCTCGTGGTCAAGATGCCCCTTTTGAGGTGTGCGATTCGATTGTGTTTGCTCTTGAGAGCGGTGTCATACAACGGGTGCAGTTGCGGGCCTACGGACAGGATGCTACCGTCTTGCGTGGTGTTTCAATCGATTCGGATACACGTTTCACGGCCCAGCGCCCCTATCTCATATACGATAGCCTGCGTGTAGAGGAGGGCAGCACCCTCTATCTGGATGCTGGAGTACGGCTTTATTTCCGCGATAAGGTTGAGATGCAGGTTTATGGACGTGTCGAGGCGGTAGGTACTGCTGACAGTGCGGTTGTGTTTCGCGGTGCTCGCACTGACCATATGTTCTCTTATCTTCCTTACGATAGACTCTCGGCACAGTGGGGTGGCATCACCTTGCACGAGACGAGTCACGACAACCTTTTTGTTTACTGCGATATTCATGGTGGAACCTATGGCTTGCGTGCCAAGGCGTATGATATGAGTCGCTCCAAGTTGGTGATGCAGAATAGTCAGATTCATAATGTCGATGAGGATGCGCTTCAGCTCACTCTCTGTGCGGGCTCGTTTGCCAATAGTCTCTTTACCAATGCCGGAGGCCATTGTGTCAATCTGTTGGGAGGCAGTTTGAGTTTTGTTCATTGCACCATGGCCAACTTTTTCCCTTGGAAAAGCGAACGTGGCGTAGCGGTAAACATAAGTAACTACGATGAGGAGAGCCAAACGATTTACCCACTTCTTGGTGTAGACTTTATCAATAGCATAATTACGGGTGGTAAGGATGACGAGCTCATGGGTACAGTGCTCGAAAAGACTGACTCGGCCGACTATTCGGAGTATGCCCAATATCGCTTTACCCATTCGCTTGTCAACTCGAAGGGCGAGGCACGCGAACCTGATACGTTGCACTTTGCCCACATCGTTTGGGAGCATAAGGATAGTACAACGTATGGACGTACCAATTTCCGCACCATCAATCATGATGAGTTCATCTACGATTTTCATCTCGATTCGCTCTCTATCGCTCGCGGCATTGCTTCGCCTGCCTATGTAGAGATGTTGCCTTACGATAAAGATGATTTGCCGCGCATTGGCTTTGAGGCCATTGATGCCGGATGTTATCAGTATCATCAACCCGAATGAGAACGATTGCCTTATCACTATGTCTGCTCCTGACTCTTCCCGTTGTGGCTCAGGAACGTATTCGCCTTGTTACATACAATGTGGAGAACCTCTTCGACTGCAAGGATGATTCTCTGACTAATGACGATCCGTTTCTTCCCACTTCGCTGCGTCATTGGAGCGAGTATCGTTATTGGAATAAATTGCATGCTATAAGTCGTGCCCTGACTGCCATAGGTGGGGATCGGGCTCCCGAACTTGTGGCCTTGTGTGAGGTGGAGAATGATAGCGTGCTGCACGATCTCACGCGACGTTCATCGCTGCGTACGGTCCGTTACAATTATCTAGTAACTTCATCGACCGACCCTCGCGGAATCGATGTCGCCCTGCTCTATAAGCCTACCGCTTATCGGCCATTTGCACACAAGGTGTTGCGCCTTCCTTCTAATCAGATTGACGAGGGTGGCTATGTGCGTGATGTGCTGTGCGTGAGTGGCGAACTGGTAACAGGTGATACGTTGGATGTACTCGTTTGTCATCTTCCCAGTAGACTCAATGGTCGTAAGTCGGCTCGTTTGCGCCAACGGGTGGTTACGCATATGTGTAGTGCCATTGATTCCCTCTGTTCCATGCGTGCGATGCCGCATATAGTTGTTATGGGCGACTTCAACGATACGCCAGACCAACCAGCTCTCCGCGCCTTGTCTGACAAGGGTCGTATGGCATGTATCACAGGCCAGTTGGGCGGAAGCTATCGCTACAAGGGAGAGTGGGAGCAAATCGATCATGTATACCTGTCGCCCATACTGCTTGACGAAACACATCGGTTGCATCTCGCTTCTCGTGGCGCCTGGGTATCCAATGATGAGTTTCTCACCGAACCAGAACCGCTATATGGAGGTCGCCGCCCATTCCGCACCTACAATGGCATGCGCTATACGGGTGGTACCAGCGATCATCTACCTGTGTGTTTCGACTTGCTGTTTTCCTGGTAGTATAGCACATCGTTTTGTAAAATGATACTTAAGATATTTGTGCACGTCGCACAAAGTATGTACCTTTACACCTTAATTGGTGCTCACGGATGACGGGCACACCAAAGTGGAGGATAAAACGATGCAAACAGATATAAGCAACGAACTTAATGAGAGCCAGCTGGCTGCCGTGCTTTACAATGACGGTCCGTCCCTGGTGATTGCCGGTGCCGGGTCGGGTAAGACACGCGTACTTACCTATAAGATTGCACATCTGATGGATCTAGGCCTGGAGCCGTGGCGTATATTGGCGCTCACCTTTACAAACAAGGCTGCACGTGAGATGCGCGAACGCATCGGAAAGCGAGTGGGAGAGAACCGTGCACGCTATCTGTGGATGGGTACCTTCCATAGCATGTTTCTTCGCATTCTTAGGAGCGAGGCCGAACTCATCGGCTTTCCGCCCAATTTTACCATCTATGACCAGAGCGACTCGCGCAGTCTCATCAAGGCCATTGTCAAGGAACTTCAGCTCGACGATAAGTTGTACAAACCCAATGTTATACAATGTCGCATCTCAAATGCCAAGAACCGCCTGATGACGGCGCAGATGTATGCATCTGATGCACTTGCGGTGGCCGATGACCGTTCGGCTAAGGTGCCTCAGACACGCGAGATCTACCTGCGCTATCAGGATCGTTGTCGCCAGGCTGGTGCCATGGATTTTGATGATATCCTTCTCTATACCTACCTGCTCTTCGAGCATCATCCCGAGGTGCGTCAGCGCTATGCTTCACAGTTTGCCTACGTTCTTGTCGATGAGTATCAGGATACCAACTATGCCCAGCACAGTATTGTGTGGCAGCTTACCAAGGAGACGCAGCGCGTGTGCGTGGTGGGTGATGATGCGCAAAGCATCTACTCGTTCCGCGGAGCCAACATCGACAATATTCTCGGTTTCACCCGTCAGTATACCGGAGCCCGCATCTTCAAGTTGGAGGAGAACTATCGCTCTACACAGATGATTGTGGGAGCAGCCAATAGTCTTATCGAGAAGAACCGTGAGCAGATTCGCAAGGAGGTATACTCACGCCAGGAGACAGGTATGCCGCTACAACTCATCGAGGCCTACTCCGATGTCGAGGAGGGCGATATCGTAGCCCGTCGCATCGCAGCCATAGGGCGTCAGGAGTCCATCGGGTACGACAATTTTGCTATTCTCTACCGCACCAATGCCCAATCGCGTATCTTCGAGGAGGCCTTACGCAAGAGCAATATCCCTTACCGTATCTATGGCGGACTCTCGTTCTATCAGCGCAAGGAGGTCAAGGATGTCATCTCCTACTTCCGCCTTGCCGTCAACCCGCACGATGAAGAGGCCTTCAAGCGCGTAATCAACTATCCGGCCCGTGGCATTGGCGACACCACCGTAGGCAAGGTGCTGGCTGCCGCCACTGATCATGGTGTAAGCCTGTGGAGCGTTATCAGCGACCCTGTGGCTTATAATTTGGCGGTGAACAAGGGCACTCTCACTAAACTCGCCGGGTTCTATAATCTCGTGAGTCGCTTTATTGAACAGGTCTCCAAGGTCGATGCCTACGAACTGGGACGTATGGTGGTGCAGGAGAGTGGTATCATGGCCGATCTTATGCAGGACCGTACGGTAGAGGGTGTCAGCCGACAGGAGAACGTGCAGGAGTTGATGGACGGTATGCACGATTTCGTTCGTTCGCGCCAGGAAGAGGGCGAAGAGTCAATCGGTCTGCCCGACTTTCTTAGCGATGTTGCCTTGCTTACCGATCAGGATAACGAGGAGGATGATGGCACCCCCAAGGTAACGCTCATGACCGTGCATGCGGCCAAGGGCTTAGAGTTTGATACCGTGTTTGTTGTGGGAATGGAAGAACAGCTCTTCCCCTCCATGATGGCATATGATAGCACTCGTCAGATGGAAGAGGAGCGTCGCTTGCTCTATGTAGCCATCACGCGTGCCGAGAAGCGCTGCTTGCTCTCTTACGCCAAAAGCCGTTTCCGTTACGGAAAGGTAGAGTATGGCATGCCCAGCCGCTTCCTCAAGGATATTGACCGTGGCTATATCGAAGCTCCCGTAAGCAATGCCCCTGCTTGGGGTAGTCAGAGCCTGTGGGGTAGTCAAGGGCAAGCCACCCGTAGAATACAACCTTCGCAGACCCCTTGGACCAATCGTGCTTCTCAGAGCACCAGCTCGTGGGGTAGCCGCACGCAAGACTCTCAGAGCCGACAGAGCGAACCGCGTTCTACGAGCACGTCCAGTGTCAATGTCAATATATCGAGTGCTCCTAAGCGCACAGTTATCTCAACGCGCACAGAGTCATCGTCACAGACACCTGCATCTACCCAGCGTCGGCTCGTGTCGCCCAATGCCGTGCAAGGCGCTGCCCAAGTGGCTAAACTCACACCCGGACAGTTTATCGAGCACGAGCGTTTCGGCGTGGGCGAAGTGATACGTGTCGAGGGCGCAGGTGAAAATACCAAGGCGCTTATCAGGTTTAAGAATGCAGGTGAGAAACAGCTGCTCCTTAAATTTGCCCGATTCAGAGTGCTGGGTTGATTATTTGATGTGTTGTTTTTTTATTGTAAATCAGTACGTTATCTCTTGTGGTATTCGATATATTTTTGAAACATATACATGTGAAAAACGTACGATTTTACATATATTCAAATCTCCTGATACGCTTATCATGAAAGGTGAATTTGTACAAAGGGATATGTGTTTCCGTAAGAGTTGAAAGCCGATTGTATAGGCATTGTATACCGAGAGTTGTTGTACGAAAATCCACGCAAGGTAGGGATATGAACCGAACTTTAAGTATACGGAAAGTGATAAATTACTTGTCTGCATCTATTTTCGCAGAACGAACGGATTAGTGTGATATGGTTGAAATCAGAAAAGCAACGGAAGCTGATATTCCTTTGGTTAGAGAATTGGCTGGAGTGGTATTCCCCGAGACGTATAAGGAAATACTCTCTCTTGAACAGGTGGACTATATGATGAAGTGGATGTATTCAGTCGAGAGTCTGCATAAGCAGATGGCTGAAGAGGGGCACATCTATTATTTGGTATTCTGGGATGGGGTAGCAGTGGGATATCTGTCCGTTCAACCTGAGGGAGATGCAGTGTTCCATTTGCAGAAGCTCTATGTGTTACATACTCATCAAGGACTACATATCGGAAGACTCCTATTCGAACATGCCATCAAGGTGATCAAGCAACTACATCCACAGCCATGCCAGATGCGTTTGAATGTGAATCGGGCAAATAGGGCGCTCACCTTTTATGAGAAGATGGGTATGACGAAAATTGATGAAGGTGACTTCCCGATAGGTAACGGATATTACATGAACGACTATATCATGGGACTTACCATATAAATTGCGTTGTACTCCCTATTTTTTCGTGTTTTTCGTCTTTTCTTTGAGTGATAGAGTGATTTTTGCTCGTTTTTAGCCATCCAGAGCCCAGTTTTCACGAGAAGGAGAAAAATCCCGACAAAGAAATTTGCACTTAACGCAATGTAGATGTGTCTGTTATCTCGAAAATTGGCCTCTGAGAATCGTTTCTTTTTGTTTGCCTGGGTATTTGTCCACAAATATCGCACGGATGAAGCATTAGCGCGGTGTTGCAAATTGGGGCGTGAAGCCATTATTTAATAAATCTTAAACGCACGCTAATTTTACTCCAAATTTCTAAATTCGGCGAATTATCATTACCTTTGTACCAAACTAAGAATTTGTATGCTCAGAAAGATATTTTTACCCATTTTCTTATGTGTCGGACTGGCGTCCACTGCACAGACGATGACAGAGAAGGATTATATACGCAGTGGTAACAGGCACTATGCCGACAGCCTTTTTGAAAAGGCAGAGGTGGACTACCGAAAGGCGCTCGAACTGAATCCTTCGTCGACCATCGCGCTCTATAACCTCGGCAATGCACTCATGGGGCAGATTGCCCAAAATCCGTCCAAGGGTGGGGAGGCATTGTCGCAGTACACCACGGCTGCAAAGTTCGAAACCGACAAGACGAGATTAGCGCAGATATATCATAATATCGGTGTGCTCATGTATGCCGCGCAAAAATACGGAGAGAGTGTAGCTGCCTATAAGGAGTCGCTGCGCAATAACCCGACCGATCATGAAACCCGCTACAATCTGGCTAAGGCAATGCATATGAATAAGCAGCAACAGCAAGACCAACAGCAGCAGGAACAGCAGCAGGACGAGCAGCAGGAACAACAGCAGCAGGAACAACAGCAGCAACAACAACAACAACAAAACCAGCAGCAGCAACAGGAGCAACAGAACCAGGAGCAGGAGCAGCAGCAACAGGATCAGCAACAGCAAAACCAGGACCAACAGCAACAAGAGGCTCAGCAGAACGATGAGCAGATATCGAAAGAGAATGCGGAGCAGATACTCAACGCGCTCATGCAAGATGAGAAGGAATTGCAGGAGAAGCAACAGAAGATGATTCAGCAGCAACAGGGAAAGACCTTAGATAAAGACTGGTAATCTGTGAATTAGATATAAAAATAGGAAGTTGATTAGACTGAAGTTATAATGAGAAAGTTACTTTTAACATTCACACTCCTCGTAATAGTCTTTGCCTATGCAAAGGCCGATGAGGTGACATTTACGGCTGATGCCCCCAACGCAGTAGTGATGGGGCAGACATTTCGCTTGGCGTATACCGTGAACACGCACGATGCCAAGAGTTTTCGTGTGGGAAATATTACAGACTTTGATATCCTGTCAGGCCCCAACCAATCGAGTTCATCAAGCACATCCATTATCAACGGGCAACGTACCTCATCCAAGTCGCTGACTTTTACTTGTATCTTGCGTCCCAAGAAGGAGGGTACCTATACCATTCCTGCGGCTACGATTATAGCTGAGGGGAAGCAGATGTCGTCGAAGACGCTCACAGTGAAGGTGTTGCCCCCCGATCAGCAGGTACAGTCTCAGCAGTCGGGTTCGCAGGGTAGGGCTTCTGCCTCCTCGCAGCCGACCGGACAGATAAGTAATGACGACCTTTTCATCGTGGCTACTGTAAATAAGAAAAAGGTGTATGAGCAGGAGGCTATATTGCTCACTTACAAGATCTATACGACGGTGAACCTTACAAATATGACCGGTAAGATGCCTGACCTCAAGGGCTTTCATACTCAGGAGGTGGAGATGCCCAAGGGAGGTCGTGAGTTTGAACTAGAACATTATAAAGGTCGCAATTATCGCACCATGGTGTATAGCCAGTATGTACTGTTTCCCCAGCAGAGCGGACAATTGGAGATTCCCTCCATCACTTTCGAGGGTACTGTAGCACAGCAGGTACGTAACTATGACCCGTTTGAGGCCTTCTTCAATGGCGGAAGTAGTTATGTCAACGTGCAGAAGCCCATTCACACGCCCAAACTCACCATTGATGTGAGTCCGCTCCCATCAGGCAAGCCCGCATCGTTTGGTGGTGCAGTGGGTGACTTCAGCATATCTTCATCAATCAGCGCTACCGAACTAAAAGAGAATGAGGCGGTTACTCTCAAGGTGATTATTTCAGGAACAGGAAATATGAAACTGATTAAGACGCCTGAGGTGACCTTCCCGGCCGACTTCGAAGTGTATGATCCGAAGGTGGATAATAAGTTTACACTTAAAGCTGGAGGTCTCTCCGGTAACAAGGTGATTGAATATTTGGCCATACCCCGTTATAATGGAAATTATACGATTCCTGGTGTGGAGTTTACCTATTTTGATATTAAAAGCGGTGCCTATAAGACACTGCAAACTCCCGAGTATACACTCAACGTGGCAAAAGGTGAGGGTAGTGGTGCTGCAGTGAGCACAGGATATGTAAGTAAAGAAGAGTTGCGCCTATTGGGACAGGATATCAGATACATTGACCTTCAGGACGCAAAGCTCACTCCGAAGGGGGTATGTCTCTATGGAACAATGAATTACTGGATGTGGTACATTGTATCACTGGCGGGATTCCTTGTGATTCTTGTCGTATATCGTAAGCAGGCTACCGAGAATGCCAATATCGCCAAGACAAAGAACAAGAAGGCTGGTAAGGTGGCAACACGCCGACTCAAAGTGGCAAAGCAGAAGATGGCTGCAAAGGATAAGGCCGGATTCTACGATGAGGTGCTCAAGGCAGTTTGGGGATACCTGAGCGACAAACTCAATATGTCGGTGTCGGAGCTCTCGAAAGAGAACATTGCAGCGGAACTGGCATCCCGTCAGGTGTCAGAAGCTTCGATAAAGGAATGTACGGCTCTGCTCGGTGATTGTGAATTTGCCCGCTATGCCCCATCGCTTTCGGGTATCTCCGAAGTGGGGATCTATGACCGCACAGCCGAACTGATGAACAAACTAGAGAATGAAATAAAGAATAGCAAAACAGCTAAATAAGTCATAAACTGAAAACAAATGAAACGTCATCTTATCTATATATGTATAGCCTTGTGTAGCGTCACGGGCTTGCGTGCACAAGCCTTTGCTGACAGCACGGTAGTGTATACCAAAGCAATGGGCGATAGCGCATACGCTGCGGCCGATTATGCAACCGCCATATACGTCTACGAGCAGCTCCTGGCTAACGAAGGAGAAGCAGCATCAGTGTACTATAATCTTGCTAATGGATATTACAAGCAGGGTGAGATTGCCCGTGCCATCCTGAACTATGAGCGTGCATTGTTGTTGGATCCCTCCAACGAGGACGTACAATTCAATCTTGAGTTGGCGCGTAGCAAGGCGGTAGACAAGAATGTCATTGTTACCGAACTGTTCTTCGTTCGATGGATACGTAGTTTTACTGCGATTTTATCGGCCGACGGTTGGGCAAAAGCCTCGATTTTATGTTTTATAGTATTAATTCTCTGTTTGACGATATTTATTTTTGCAAAAAATAAGAAAACTAAAAAAATTATCTTTATATTTGCATTACTCTCTGTAGTAAGCACCATTGTGGCGAACATTATCGCTGCTGACCGTAAGGAGAAAATGGTGCTTCGCGAGAACGCCATCGTGATGGAGCCGAGCGTTACCATACGCAGCACACCCAGTGTGAATGGTACAGAGCTCTTCATCCTGCACGAGGGAAAGAAAGTGAAAGTAATGGACGATAGCATGAAGGATTGGAAGGAGATAGAGATAGAAGATGGCAACATCGGCTGGATTCCTGCTTCAGCTATCGAGCGAATATAATAGGATTATTAGGATAGACTGAAGCGATGGATATACAGCGGTTGATCGACATAGACAAGCAGGTGATGCTCGCCCTCAATGGGAGCGACTCGCTGTATATGGATGGTGTGATGAAGATATATACCTCCACCGTCGTGTGGATTCCTGTAGCTCTCGTGCTCCTCTTTGTCGTGCTTAAGAACAATACTCCACGTGTCAGTCTGCTCGTTGTACTTGGTGTGGCGCTCACCATTTTGGCCAGCGATCAGGTGTCGTCAGCTCTGATCAAGCCCCTTGTTGGCCGCTTGCGACCAAGTCATGATCCCGAATTCATGCATCTTATCGATACGTTCAATGGCTATCGCAGTGGTAGCTATAGCTTTACGTCCAGTCATGCATGCAACTCGTTTGCAATCCTTATGTTTGTGTCGTTGCTCATCCGCAATAAGGCTGTCAGTCTTTCAATGCTTGCATGGGCATGCATCAATAGCTATTCGCGCATCTATCTTGGTGTACATTTCCCCGGTGACATCCTTTGTGGCGCCTTGTTGGGTACAGTGATTGGCAGCCTTACCTATCTGTTGTACCGGTTTGTGCATCGTAGATTAGAGCGTACATCGGTTCGTATCACAGCCAATTACACGAAAACGGGGTATTTGGTCGACGATGCCCATCTTCTGGTGTCCTCTATATATGCCACATTTGTATTTATTGCGATTTATGCCCTAATATATATCAAAGGCAGCGTGTTGTAATTAGAGTAGAATAAAAGAAAACGAGAAAATATAACAATATTAACAATTAACATTATTAGTAATAATAAAAAATTTACGACTATGAGCAAGTTAATGACATTCAATGAATTGCGCAGTTTGAAGGATTCATTGCCCGATGGTAGCATGCACCGTATTGCTGACGAACTCGGCGTTAGCGTTGAGACCGTACGTAACTTCTTCGGTGGCCAGAATTTCCAGGCTGGTCAGAGCGTAGGTATCCACCTCGAGCCCGGTCCTGATGGTGGCCTCGTACGTATCGACGATACTACAGTTCTTGACAAGGCACTCGCAATCCTCGAAGAGGTAAAGGCTGCTGAAGCCCCTGCTGCTGAGGAAGAAGCTGCTGCAGAGTAAAAAGAACATCTATTTGTTTTGGTCCGCCACACAGTCAAGACTGTGTGGCGGATTCTTGTTACTCTCTGCTTTCAATGCATGGAATTCTGTGCGATGCCCCTTCCCGAACGAGGCATTGCAATGGCTGGCAGTAGTAGGCGGGGGGAAAGCAACAAAAAAGGATTGTACACATCTGTACAATCCTTTTTTGGGGGGCTACGGTCGAGCGGTTATGTCAGTCTCTACTGTTCAGTACAGGAATTTCAATGATCATTCCCACAGCCACTTTGTTGAAGTCTGTAATGTTGTTGTACTTTACTATATATGGCCACAATCGCTTGTCCCCATAATACTTACGGGCAAGCTGGATGATTGTTTCCCCGCTCTTCAGTTCGTGCTTCGTAAGTGTTGCACCAATCGTATAGTCCGTGGTGTCGGCTACCGTGATATCCTTGATGGATTTAGCAGCTAACGACGCTGTTATCTGAAGCGGACTATAACTATCAGGTGTAGCCACGGTTGCGGGAGCATCGGCTGTCGTAGCTTTTTGCTCGGCCTTCTCGGACTCAACAGCATCATCTGAGCGAGGTGCTTCTTGGTTTTCTGCAGTCTCTTCTTTTGGTTCGTTGTGCGAGGGGAGAGCATCTGTAGAATTGTTTCCAGCGTGCAGAGTCTCGTCTTCCCAATTCTTGTCAAGATCTTTTTCAAGATGGGGGTTAACAGTAATATCGGACTGTCCGTTTAGTTTCTCTTTTTCGTTTGTTGGAACGACCGCGAAATAACCCGCAACAATGGCAGTAAGAATAAAGACAATGCCGAACAGGCAACCTGCTACTCTGCATCCACGTCTTGATTTAGGTTTTTCTGGTCTTTTCTCTTCCGTTTTCTTTTCTTCGGTTTTCGTCTCCTTTTCCGTTTTAGAAGTTCTGGTTGTTGTTACAGCTTCCTCCTTTTCTTCGGTCATGTCCCTATGGTCGGGCGCTACCTCCGGGTTGGCTCCATTTTCAGGTTGCAAGTCGGCTGAAGTCTCACCGGCACTTTCCGGTGTTTGCTCCTGATCTGTTGTCTGCACATCCGCAGCCACCTCTTCCATCGCTTCAGCCTCCTCCATATTGTCAGTTGCTTCTATCTCGCTGGGCTCTACATCTTCTGCAACCTCTATCGACTCCGTGCATTCGTCATGTTCGATGGAATCGACGTTTTCTGCGGCCTCCATCTCGGTGGAATCGACGTTTTCTGATTCCGCAACCTTCTCCTGCGCTGGAGCGTCCTGTATGTCAGTGTCAACAACCTCGATCTCTTCAGCAGTCTCTTCAGCAGTCTCTTCAGCCTTAGGTTCTTCCGATTGCAATTCTTCCGATTGCGGTGCTGCCTCTTGGATGTTGTCGGTGTTTACGTCCGAATCCGCATTTGCCGGAAGGGGAGTGCTGGTCGCCTCCTCAAGCTCCTCGGTATTTGCAGCTGCTTGCCCTTCGTCCACAATCAACTCCTCATCCTGGAATCCCTCGTTAAGTTCTGTCGGCTCAAAGTGTGCGAAGGGGCGGTTGATAAACTCCTTCATGGCACTATCGGGAGTGAATGTCACCTTCGTGTACCCTTTGATGGTAATGCGTTCACCTGTATTCACATCGATACTGCCTCGGTCGCTCACCTCCATCAGTTTGAATGTTCCCAGACCTTTTATTTTTACGATGTTGTCATCGTGTAGACCTTTTTCTATGGTATCTACAATAGCACGCATGAAATTGTCAGCAGCATCTTTGCTGTGTCCGCTCTTGAGAGCCAGTTCTTCGGCTATGTTTGTCAGTGTTATTTTTCCCATTGTAATGTTTATTCGGCATTAAACATCTCTTTCAGCACATTGCTTTGCTTGAATGCCAGTACCAGTTTGGGCGGTATGAGATAGCGTTTTCCAGTGGTCGGATTTACAGATATGCGCTCCATCTTTTTCTTTACCTCAAAGGTTCCAAAACTAGAGAAGTTTATCACGTCGTTATGTTCGAAATGTTCTTCAAGTATCTTGAGCGTGTCATTAACCAACTTACCGGTAGTCGCTATCGGTAAATTAGTCTGCTTTGACAACTCGCTGATAAATTCTTTGTTGTTCATTGTTGATATCTTTATTGAGCCACTTTGCCGTACAGGTCAAACTCATCGGCTCCCGTAATCTCTACCATGTAATATTGTCCAATCTCAACATTGTTGTCGGCCTTGCGTATCAGCACTTCAGGGTCTACCTCGGGCGAATCATACTGGGTACGTCCGATATAGTATTCGCCCTCTTCACGATCGATGATCACTTGCATTGTTTGGCCCACGCTGGCAGCGCTAACCTCTTCGGCGATACGCTGCTGCACGCGCATCAGCAATCCCAGACGGGCCTGCTTGGTCTCCTCGTCGATGTCGTCCTCAAAATGTTCGGCAGCATACGTGCCCTCCTCTTCAGAGTAGGCAAAGGCACCCATACGCTCAAAACGCATCTCTTTGGCAAATTGCACCAGTTCGTTGAACTCCTCGTCAGTTTCTCCGGGGAAACCAACCATCAGTGTAGTGCGCAGGTATATGCCCGGCACCTCCCGGCGGATAGCCTGCAACAGCTCCACCGTCTCCTCTTTGGTGATGTTGCGGCGCATATTCTTGAGTACGCGGGTGCTCACGTGCTGCAAGGCGATATCCAGGTATTTACATACATTGTCACGTTCGCGCATCACACGCAGCAGATCCATGGGGAAGTGGGTAGGGTAGCCATAGTGCAGGCGAATCCACTTTACCCCCTCTACATCCGAAATGCGCTCAACCAGTTCGGCAATCGACTGTTTCTTATAGATGTCCACTCCGTAATATGTCAGGTCTTGCGCGATGAGCTGTATCTCCGTCACGCCCTTGCCGACGAGCAGGCGCACCTCCTCTACAATCTCATCCATCGGGCGACTCACATGGCGTCCGGTGATGATCGGTATAGCGCAGTAGGCACATGTGCGGTCACATCCCTCCGAGATCTTCACATAGGCATAATGGTTGGGAGTGGTGAGCACACGATCCAATTGGCACGAGGCAGCCGGCATTCCATCACCTTCCCCCTTCAGGTCGTCGATAAGTCTTGTCCAATCAAACTTACCATAGTAGCCATCCACCTGCGGTATCTCCTCGCCCAATTCAGCCATATAGCGTTCCGACAGGCATCCCATTACAAACACCTTGCGTACGCGTCGTCGGGCCTTTTGTTCACAAACCTCCAGAATCATGTTGATGGATTCCTCCTTGGCATCGCCGATGAATCCGCATGTATTGATTACTACTATCTCACCCTTTACCTCGTCAGGGTTGTGGCGCATGGTGTAGCCATTCACCTCGAGCATCTTCATCAGTTTCTCCGAATCCACCAGATTCTTCGAACATCCGAGAGTGATAACGTCTATTTGGTTCTTAATCATTTTGTATTAGAACAACGAATCTACAAATTCTTTTTTATTGAAAGGCTGGAGGTCGTCGATGCCCTCACCCAAACCGACGTAGCGTACAGGAATCTTGAACTGGTCAGATACGCCAATTACCACACCGCCCTTGGCCGTACCGTCAAGCTTGGTGATGGCCAAGGCAGTCACCTCGGTTGCAAGCGTAAACTGGCGTGCCTGTTCGAAAGCATTCTGTCCGGTCGATCCATCCAGTACAAGCAACACCTCGTTGGGGGCATAGTCCACCACCTTCTTCATCACGTTCTTGATTTTGGTGAGCTCGTTCATCAGTCCCACCTTGTTGTGCAATCGGCCGGCCGTGTCGATAATCACCACATCGGCATCGTTTGCAACGGCCGATTTGAGCGTATCGAACGCTACCGAGGCAGGGTCGGCACCCATTTTCTGCTTGATGACAGGTACATCGGCCCTGTGTCCCCATTCCACCAGCTGCTCCACGGCAGCAGCGCGGAAGGTGTCGGCAGCGCCAAGGTAAACCTTCAAGCCAGCTTTCTTAAACTGGTGAGCCAGTTTGCCGATGGTAGTCGTTTTTCCCACACCGTTAACACCCACCACCATAATCACGTAGGGGCGCTTAGCATCATCGGGGATAGCGAATCCTTCGGTATTTGTCGTTTCGTTTTCTGTAAGCAATGCAGCAATCTCATCCTTGAGTATTGCGTTGAGCTCGTTGGTGGTGACATACTTGTCACGCGCTACACGCTCTTCGATGCGCTTGATTATTTTCAGTGTAGTATCAATGCCTACATCTGAAGTTATCAGCGCCTCTTCCAGGTTATCGAGTACCTCATCATCAACCTTCGATTTACCGGCAATAGCACGGGTAATCTTGCCTAACACACTCTCTTTTGACTTCGACAAACCCTTGTCGAGCACCTCTTTCTTGTCCTTTGAGAAAAACGAAAAGAATCCCATATCAACTAATTAATCTAAAATATCATGCGAAGATACTAATAAATTACGATATGCACAAAAAAATCCTGATTATATCCACCACATCCCCTGTCACATGCATCGAGTCATAGGGGAGAGCGAGGGCGTACCTACCGAAACAGATTCTCAAATTCCAGTAAAGGGCAACGGTTCGTTTTGTAAAGTAACAAATGTAACCGATTTGCGGTGTCCTTTTGTAAACTTTCGCCGTCACAGATGATTATAAATGTAAATTATTAGAATAGACAATCCATTTCTTGAAGACAAGGTAAGAAATGTTAACACACGAAACATCCGTAAATTACAACAATTGTAAATCGCCCGATTTATTTTTATGCAGTTGTTCAAATGTCGTATAAATGCCTAATTACCAAGCATAATAAGCACTTTATCGTAAAGTATATTATAACTTTTCGGTGCATATGGCCCTGTTTGCCGCAAAATTCGGTTTTTTATCGCTTACATTTATATTCAACCTATTAAATACTAATCAAATAGGTATAAAATATAAAGTGTTTTATACGTGGCATTTGCCAGATGTAAACCGTATGCCATGCACTGTAGTTTACATTTGTAATATTACAAAAGTATATTTCCGGCTTTCGGTGTTTATAATTATAAATTGCAAATGTAAATAGTTTTGATTACTTTTGTAACCGAAAATAATTACAGAAATAACATCCCTTTTGTTATGAGAGAGCGCATAAAACAGATTATCGAGCGTGAAGGAATGACGCAAAGTCAGTTTGCCGACTTTATCGGTGTCAGCCGTCCCACCTTGTCTCATGTAATAGCCGGGCGCAACAACCCAAGCATGGAGATTGTGATGAAGATTCGCCAGAAGTTCCCCAAGATCAACACCCTTTGGTTGCTTGATGGTGCAGGTTCGTATGCTGGAGATGCTGTAGCCGGCCACCCTGAGGGAGCACTGAACGAAGATTGCATCGCCGATGCTGTAAACATGCACCCCCATCAGGTCAGCTATGGCGAACAGGTATCCTCTGATGGCGAACCGGTAAAATCGCGCTTTTATCAAGGCGAATTATTCGCTGAGAATCCCATATTTCCGTCCGAGGGCACAGGAAACGCAAAAAAACGCAAGGAAATCCCCCTTCAGACACCCCAAAATGCCCATTATCTCGCTGAAACACAGCGCGAAAGAGGCGAAAAAAATGTGTCAAGAAAAATCGTCGAAATAAAAATCTTCTACGATGATGGCACCTATGAAACTTTCAAGAAGTAAGAAAGGCAACCCTATCTCCTTTATTTACTCTTCTCGTCGGTTAAGTGCGTAAGCAATTTGCAAAACATCGGCAAATAGCTGTTGCATTTGAAAAATTCTTTCTACATTTGCAACCATTGTATCATTTTATTCGAGAAAATACTATGCTTAAGAGATTGTTCGATAAATACGTCGTCAAGGCACTGAGCCACATGGCTTGGGGTTTGTTCTGTTCGCTCATCATTGGACTCATCGTGGGGCAGATAGCCAAGATACCGGGCCTTGCGTTCCTCACCTTCATCAGCGAGGCACTCTCGGCCTCGTCCCCCCTCGTGGGCGCCTGCATCGGTTTGGCCATCGCTATGGGGTTGGGCGTGGACCAGTTGGTCACCATCTCCTCGGCTGTGGTGGGTGCCTTGGGCTATCAGTATGGCGGTCCTGTGGGTGCCTACCTCGCGGTTATTGTCGGTGCGCAGATAGGGCTGCTCATCTCCAAGCGTACGGTAGTCGACATCATCCTCACGCCTATGCTCACCATCGTGGCGGGAGGTCTCATTGCCCGCTACTGCTGCTCGCCCATCAACGATTTCATGCTCTACCTCGGCGAGGTCATCAACCACGCTACCCAGCTCAGCCCCTTCGTCATGGGCATCGTGGTGGCGGTGCTGGTAGGTTGTGCATTGACCCTCCCCATCAGCTCGGTGGCCTTGTGTGTGATGCTCGGTATCGATGGCTTGGCGGCAGGCGCAGCCACGGCAGGATGTTGTGCTCAGATGGTGGGATTTGCCGTCATCAGTTTTTCGGACAATGGCGTAGGCGGACTCCTCTCGCAAGGCTTGGGCACCTCGATGCTGCAGATTGGTAACATCGCCCGCAAACCGATTATATGGCTCGCCCCTACACTCACCTCGGGTATCCTCGGCCCCGTGTCGACAGTTCTGCTTGGCATGACCAACAATGCGCTCGGTGCCGGTATGGGCACGGCAGGCTTGGTGGGCCCACTGGCTACCTATGCTACGATGAGTGGTACGGTGGCCAATGGCGTGCTCATCACAGAGATTGTCTTGCTCTACTTCGTCGCCCCCGCCCTCATCTGTCTGCTCATCGACCGCCTGATGCGCCGCATGGGCTGGGTCAAGCCTGGAGATATGAAGTTGTAGTCGGAGTGTAGGACTGAGCGATATAGACGAGCAGATAAGGCAAAATTTCATCGCATCCATAGTAAAAGAAAAGGCGACTGGATTTCCAGCCGCCTTTCTGTTTAGGTAATAATATAGTAGTTGTCCAAACATGTTTGTCATGCTGAGTGAAACGAAGCATCTCGCGCAGGGACTTAACAAGAGATTCTGCGAGATCCTTCACGTTGTTCAGGATGACAACTGACGCTACGCGTGTGGCGTATGCGTTGCGC
>JAZRDT010000010.1:0-24946 GCA_045660385.1 Bacteroidaceae bacterium
GAATTCCAACACTCCGCGTCACCTCGCAGAGTTCTGGATGATTGAGCCCGAGGTAGCCTTCAACGATATCTTCGACAACATGCAGCTCGCTGAGGACTTCATCAAACACTGCGTACGTTGGGCACTCGACCACTGCTACGATGATGTAAAGTTCCTCAACGACATGTTCGACAAGGAACTCATCGCCCGCCTTGAAGGCGTTATAAAGGAGGATTTCGTACGCCTCCCCTACACTCAGGGTATCGAGATTCTCGAGGCTGCTGTAACCAACGGTCATAAGTTTGAGTTCCCCATCTTCTGGGGTGCTGACCTTGCTTCAGAGCACGAGCGTTACCTCGTAGAGGAGCACTTCAAGCGTCCCGTTATCCTCACCGACTACCCCAAGGAGATCAAGGCCTTCTACATGAAGCAGAACGAAGATGGCAAGACCGTTCGCGCCATGGACGTACTCTTCCCCAAGATTGGCGAGATTATCGGCGGTTCAGAGCGTGAGGCCGACTATAATAAGTTGCTCACTCGCGTCGAGGAGCTCGGTATCCCCATGAAGGATATGTGGTGGTATCTCGACACTCGCAAGTACGGTACATGCCCTCACTCAGGTTTCGGCCTCGGCTTCGAGCGTCTGTTGCTCTTTGTGACCGGTATGACCAACATCCGCGACGTCATTCCCTTCCCCCGTACTCCGAACAATGCAAACTTCTAAGGATGTATAAATGAATCAGGGCTGCCATGAGGCGGCCCTGATTCATTGTAGTTGTTATAGCTGGAGTAGTTTTTTATTCTATTGCTTTAATATCTTAAATCTTATCCGTACTTTTGCAGTATAGTCAACGAATGAATCCTATTTAAATAAGAAAGCAATGCCCGCAGGACGTTTATATGTTGTACCCACCCCCGTGGGAAATCTGGAGGATATGACCTTCCGCGCAATCCGTATACTCAAAGAAGCCGATCTTATCTTGGCCGAAGATACTCGTACGAGTGGAATCTTGCTCAAGCATTACGAGATAAAGAATACGTTGCAGTCTCATCATAAGTTTAACGAACACAAGACTATCGAACCTCTTGTACAACGTATGCTGGCTGGCGAAACCGTTGCGCTTGTCTCCGATGCGGGTACCCCCGCCATTAGCGACCCCGGTTTCTTGCTTGTCCGTGAGTGTGTGCGCCATGGAGTGGAGGTGCAGTGCCTTCCGGGTGCAACGGCTTTTGTTCCTGCGCTTGTCTCGTCGGGCCTGCCCAACGACCGTTTCTGTTTTGAGGGGTTCTTGCCACAGAAGAAGGGCCGGCAGACCCGTTTGCTCTCTCTTCAGACCGAGCATCGTACGATGATTTTCTATGAGTCGCCCTATCGATTGTTGAAGACCCTTACTCAATTTTCCGAGTATTTTGGTCCAGAGCGCGAAGTGGCCGTATGCCGAGAGATATCAAAGCTTCATGAGCAAACGGTGCGTGGCACACTGGCGGAGGTGATTGCTCACTTTACTGCTACAGAGCCTCGTGGCGAGATTGTAATCATTTTGGCGGGATGTCCCGACGCGAAATAATCGGCTGATCCCTTTTATTCTCTGGGGTCAGTTCCCCACATCATCTTCTTCTGTAATGTATGGAAGAAGGTGCTTCCTTCTTGTTTTACCACACGAGTGGTGTAAGGCGCTTTGCGTAGAGTGAGCGTAGTCTGTTCGGGATAGCTGTCGCTGATGCCGTCTACGGCTACGAGGAAACTGCCGTTGCGGCTTTCGATCGTGAGCTGCAGGGTTTTGTCGTCAGCAATCACGAAGGGACGCACGTTGAGACTGTGCGGCGCTACAGCGGTAAGAACAAAGACGTCAGCTTGTGGATAAATGATGGGGCCACCGGCGCTGAGAGAGTAGGCCGTTGATCCCGTAGGAGTGGCTATGAGCAGTCCGTCGCCCATATAGGTTGCTAAATGTTCACCATCAACCGTGGTGCGCACGGCAATCATCGACGAACTGTCATGTTTCGATACCGTGATCTCGTTCAGCGCATAGTGTGGGTGTGTGGTATCTCCGTTTAGTATGAGCTCGAGCAGGCTGCGCTCGCGTACCATATAGTGCCCTTCGTGCAGTTGTTCGAAGAAGTGCTCCATCTCATCGGCCGATACATCGGCAAGGAATCCCAAACGTCCCGTGTTGATGCCTATAATAGGTATTCCCGTGTTGCCTATGCTATGCGCTGCCTTCAGGAAGGTGCCATCTCCGCCGAGGCTGATGGCAAAGTCGATATGCTGAGCTGCAAAATCGTTGATGACGCCTACAGGCTGGAACGTGATATTTTGTCCATTACATAAGAAACGATAGTAATCGGGCGATGCGTATACCTCGTCGCCATAGTGGGCGAGGATGCGCAACAGCTGTTCGGCATGAGCCGACTTTCCGGTCTCGTGGGTGTTTCCAAATAGGGCGAAACGCATGTTTTAAGTTAAAAATAAGAAATTAAGAATTAAAATTGTTAGTTAAACACTAATAATCAATCAACCAATTATCAATTATCGATTTATTGTGTTAACTTTGTACCGATTTTGCGTAAAATGCAAAATTCAGAGCAAAGATAGTGATAAACGAGCAAAATATAGAAAGCAAACATCGATATTTTGCAGCGAGCTACTCGCTATCTTCGCGATTTATTGCAAAGGTAATACATTTTTCGGATTTATGACGAAACTAAGCGTGAATATAAATAAGGTGGCTACGTTGCGCAATGCGCGTGGTGGCAATAACCCTGATGTATGTCAGTTTGCCCGGGATTGTGAGTCGATGGGAGGTGAGGGTATCACCGTGCATCCCCGTCCCGACGAGCGTCACATACGTCGTGCCGATGTGTATGCGTTGCGTCCCTTGTTGTCAACGGAGTTTAACATCGAAGGCTATCCCAGTGCTGAATTTATTGAATTGGTGCTTCAGGTGAAGCCTGCACAAGTAACACTTGTCCCCGATGCCCCGGATCAGATAACCTCTAACCATGGTTGGGATACAATTGCACATCAGCAGTTCTTGACAGAAGTGGTAGCAACCTTCAAGGAGGCAGGTATACGCACCTCCATCTTCGTCGATCCCGACGTGGAGATGGTCAAGTATGCAGCCAAGGCGGGTGCCGATCGCGTGGAACTTTATACCGAACCTTATGCAGCAGGCTATGCCGCTAATCGCGAGCAGGCGATAGCCCCATACATCGTTGCAGCTCAAGCTGCACGACAGTGTGGTTTGGGACTCAATGCCGGTCATGACCTCAGTTTGGAGAATCTTGCCTACTTTGCCAAGCAGGTGCCTCATCTTGATGAGGTCTCTATCGGTCATGCGCTGATTTGCGATGCCCTCTATCTCGGGTTGGCCGAGACCATACGACGCTACAAAGCGTGTTTGAAAGATTGATATGTAAATAGTTAAATTAATATTTAAAAATGTTGTTATTACAAGCACAAATGGAACAGGCCGTGACCGAGATGGCCGAGAACCCTGTACTCACCGAAATGGTGGAGACTGCAAATGAGATGAACCTTTGGGATATGGCTGTTAAGGGCGGATGGGTAATGATCGTACTCGCGCTTCTTTCGGTTATCTGTGTCTATATCTTTGTTGAGCGTTTAGCGGTCATCAAGAAGGCTTCCAAGGTGGATCCCGCATTCATGGAGCGCATTCGTGATTATGTGAAGACCGATGAATTGAAGTCGGCTATCAACTACTGCCGTGTGATCAATACTCCCGCATCAAACATGATTGAGAAGGGGCTTGAGCGTCTTGATCGTCCTGCTGCAGAGGTGCAGGCAGCCTTGGAGAATGCCGGTAACCTCGAGGTTGCCAAGTTGGAGAAGGGGCTTTCCATTATGGCTACCATCTCATCCGGTGCTCCTATGATTGGTTTCTTGGGTACCGTTCTCGGTATGGTAAAGGCATTCTGGGAGATGGCCAATGCGGGTAACAATATTGACATCACCCTCCTCTCAAGCGGTATCTACGAAGCGATGATCACCACTGTAGGCGGTCTGATTGTAGGTATTATTGCCATGTTTGCCTATAACTATCTCGTATCCAGAGTAGGCGACGTGACCAACACATTGGAGGCGCAGACCCTTTCGTTCATGGACCTCAAAAATTGATATCTATAGCAATGTCAGAGACTCTGACTAATCTATAGCCAGGGTCTTGCATTGCCCATTTATGCATTCAATTTTCAATTTTTAATTTTCAATTTCATAAGTTGTGAGCTTAAAAAGAAGAAACAAAATATCGCCCGCCTTCAGCATGGCCTCCATGACGGATATCATCTTCTTGTTGCTGATATTCTTCATGATCACCTCTACCATGGTGACCCCCAATGCAATCAAGGTATTGCTTCCGCAGGGCAAGCAGCAGACTTCGGCGAAACCCCTCGCGCGAGTAATCATCGATAAGGAGCTGAACTACTACACTGCTTTTGGTAATGAGGATGAGATGCCTATCGAGCCCGAGGAACTGACCGCTTTCCTTCAGGATTGCGCTCAGAAGGAGCCCGAGATGTATGTGGCCCTCTATGCCGACGAGCGTGTGCCCTATCGTGAGATTGTCAATGTATTGAATATAGCCAACGAAAACCAGTTTAAGATGGTGTTGGCTACCCGCAAACCGGATAAAAAGAAAAGACGTTGAAATTAGAGAGAAGTCAAATAATCGGAATCTTGGCAACACTTGTTGTGCATGTGCTCTTGGCGCTTCTGCTCGTGTTGCTGGTTATGCGCACTCCCATGCAGGAGGAGGAGAGCGGTATACCCGTGATGTTGGGTAATGCCGATCTGGCGCAGGGATACACCGAATCGTACCAGTTTACCGAGGTCTCTTCTGTGAAGAGCGACGTGCCTAACATCCAGAATGCACCGCTCACGCAGCCTCAGCCTCAGGTCGACGAACCCCTCATTACTCAACCCGACGAGCCCACTGTAGATATGCCTACTGCTGAGGAAATCGAGGCGCAGCGACGTGCCGAAGCAGAGCGTCAGGCTGCTGAGCGTATTGCACAGCAGATGGCCAGTGCTTTTGGTAAAGGAGCAGAGTCGGGCAGTAAGGGTGAGGCTGTAGAACCCGTTGCCGAGGGTTCGCAAGGCATCGAGGAGGGAGCCGAAGAGGCTGAGAAGGCAACTGGAATAGGCGTGCAGGGTACGTTTGATTTGAATGGTCGTAGCATTTCGGGTTCTGGCTTGCCTGTGCCTGAGAAGAAAGTACAGGAGGAGGGTCGTGTAGTGGTAACCATTACTGTGAATCCCGCAGGTCAAGTCATTGCTACTAGTATTAACCTTCGTACCGATACTTCGAATTCAGAGTTGCGTAAGGCAGCCGAAGATGCTGCTAAGCGCGCACGTTTCAATCAGATTGATGGTATCGATAACCAGACAGGCACCATCACATATTACTTTAAGTTAAAATAAAGAGATAATATAGATGTTTACCCATCATTAAATTCTCCTCCTAGATTAGGAGGAGTACCCTCGGAGAGGGGGAGGTGGTACGACATGTATCATGAAATACCCCCTCCGCTTCGCTCCCTACCGGGTCCTCCGTCGTGCAGAGCACTGCACTCCCCTCGCTCGGCACGGCTTGGCATTTAGCCAACCCTCTATAGACCTTGCTACGCCCCCTAATTTAAGGGGACAATCTAGAGACCTAGGTAAACATCTATATTATTGCCAAAATAATTATAACCAAAAATCTATACGAGTATGAAGACAATGTATCTGTTTCTTGCCGAAGGTTTCGAAGAGATTGAAGCCCTCGCTCCCGTTGATGTAATGCGCCGTGCCGGACTTCGTGTTGTCATGGTGTCTACAACTGACAGTCTGGAGGTAAAGGGTGCTCACGGTATCCCTGTGGTAGCCGATGCATTGTTCTCACAACTCGACTATGCCGATGCGGCATTGCTTTTCCTTCCTGGCGGACTCCCTGGTGCAACCAACCTTGAGGCACACGAGGCCCTGGGTAAGCTGCTCGTGCAGAAGGCTTCCGAGGAGGTAGTCGTTTCAGCTATTTGTGCAGCGCCGCTCGTGCTTGGCGGTTTGGGACTGCTCGAAGGAAAGAGGGCAACCTGCTATCCCGGCTTTGAGGACACGATGAAGGGTGCCGAGTATACGGCCGCCAAGGTGACTTGCGATGGCAATATCTTCACAGCCTGCGGTCCCGGTGCAGCTTGGGAACTTGGCTTTACTTTCGTGGAGCACTTCTGCGGTGTTGCGAAGGCCGATGAGTTGAGACAAGGCATGCAGTTTAACTAACCGCTTCTATTCTCGCTCTCATCTACTATGCAGAAATATGCCATCATCGTAGCAGGAGGCAAAGGACTGCGTATGGGTGGTGAACTGCCCAAGCAGTTTATCCCTATTGAGGGACGTCCGGTGCTCATGCGCACACTCGACACCTTCTATGCTTACGACAATTCCATCAAGATAATCCTTGTGCTCCCTGGCGATCATCAGTCCTACTGGAAGCAATTGTGCCGCGAGTATCAGTTTGCCGTCCCGCATCGTATAGCCAATGGCGGTGCCACCCGCTTCCATTCCGTGCAGAATGGTTTGTCCTTGGTCGATGCTGCTGAAGCATTGGTGGCTGTGCACGACGGTGTGCGTCCCTTCGTGTCGCATGCCGTGATGGAACGCTGCTATCAAGATGCAGCCATGTTGGGAGCTGTAGTGCCCGTGGTCCCTGTCGTTGAGACCGTTCGTCAGGTTGTGGGGGAAACGTCAGTCACTGTTGACCGCAATGCTTATCGTTTGGTGCAGACCCCTCAAACCTTCCGTGCTTCCCTATTGCGTCGCGCCTATGAGCAACCCTACTGCGATGCTTTCACCGACGATGTCTCTGTTGTTGAGGCATTAGGTGAAGCTGTGCACCTTGTCGAAGGCAATCGGGAGAACATCAAGCTTACGACTCCTTTCGACCTCACAGTTGCACGTGCATTGGTGGAGCAGGAAAATATTTAGGTTTTAATATAGCTGTTTACCCAGGTCTCAATATTGTCCCCTTAAATTAGGGGGACGAGCGAAGCGGAGGGGGTATTTCCTGTAAAAGTCGTACCACCTCCCCCTCTCCGAGGGTAAGACCTTCGGTACTCCTTTGTGCCGATAAACCGGCAGTTGTCGCTACCGACGCTTTCATACCGCGTCGGCCTCCTAATCTAGGAGGAGAATTTAATGATGGGTAAACATCTATATTATTGCCAAGATTTAATCTTCGAATCGGATTTCATCGAGTGCATCCTCACTCTCCTCGATGTAGGGTAGGGTGGTGAAGTGCGCATCATAGAATGCGGCATACTCCTCTATGCTATAATGCTTCAGCATCAATTCCATGTTTTCCTCTGAAATAAGCAGTGCACGTATGCCACTCAGCTTCGTGGCCATTTCAGGGTCAGCATACAGGCGGTGCATGTATTGATAAGCCTCAGTATAGCTGTGCAGACCTTTCACATGGAGCATGACGATGTTGCCATGCTTTGAGGTCGACATTTCGAAGTTTCTCACCATGAATTTCGTGAAGTTGTAACGGGCCACCTCATACAGCAGTTGGTTGTCGTTGACCGTGCCCTCTTCGTATGCTAATACGAATGTGAAGGGGGCGATACGCTCGGCGCTGAATGCCGGTCGCAGGCTATCGGCAACGGCCTCCATCTCTCCTACTGCAGCCAGTCGGCGGCTCCATATGCTACCCAGAGTGTTCGAGGTCAGCAGGCGACCCTCCTGCATTCCCTTGGCGATGAGTCCGGCTAGTTCGCTTATCTCATTTTCCGGATACTTGCTCACCACCTCCTTGAGTTGCACGAGGAAGCCTGATTGGTCGCCCTGTTGCAGACTGCTCATTGCATGGAGGAACATGAACTTGGGACGATGTGCTCCCAACGGATATTTCTCGCCCGAGAGGGCAGCGTTGCTCTGCACCTCGCTAAGTATGCCATCGAGATAGGCGGCATAGGTGGCAGCGTAAAGCGAGTCCTCGATATGCTTGCCATGTATGGCATTCTCGGTATATTCCGGATCGTTGATTGTGAGTGTATAGTCGCTATAGGGGTATTCGGTAAACAATAGCTGACGATACCGCTCCGCATCATCCCATCGTTTCCATCGCGAATACATGAGGTAGAAGTTGTAGTACACCTCATCCGTACGGTCAAAGTCAGGGAACTGCGTGTTGAGTCTGTGCAAGGTCTTCTCGGCCAGTCCAAAATCCTCAAGCCTGTCCTTGTAGATGATGCCCGCATTGAATAAGGCCTCCTGTAACAGGTCGTTCGATTCGGCGAGCTGCTCTTCGGTAAAGGGAATCTGCTGTAGGTAATACTTCCGGTCGTGCGGGTCTGTTACGAGGCTATCTGGAGTCTCTATGGCCAATGAGTCGGTCATCGTAGAATCCGTCACCTCTGTGTTCTCCCCCTCCTCTGAGTAGTCTGTCGCCTCGAACGATTCGTCGGCCAGCACCGACTTGTTTGCGCGTCGCCAATTATCCTCCAGTTTGCGTCGTCCCCACTTCTGCTGGAAGTCCCTCTTTCCCTGTGCCACAAGTTGTTCGTTGTAGAAATACCACGAATTGTCTCCCGTACTCATCTGGGGCGTGTTCATCTGGGGACCTCTGGCTTGGGCAGCACCTAACGCCTCTTCGCGTTGTGCCATCAGGGCAGCCTCCTCTTCGGCCTTCTTGGCCTCCTCCTCTTGGCGTATCACCTCGGCTATAAGGTTATCGATAACCTTGTATAGCTCCTCTTCGGGCAGCGTTGCGAGATGTTGCAGACTATCTTGCAATTCGATGACTACCGTATGCTCCACCAGCTCATCGAGGATGGTCGAACGCAGGTTCACCATGTCATACTGCTTGTGCTCCTTATCGATAAGTCCAATCGCCTCACTGTAGCAGCGCTGTGCATCCACATAGTTGGCTTGTACCCAATAGATCTCTCCCAATTGTAGAAGCAGGATACCCTTTTCCACACCGTTGCGAGTGCTCAGTTCGGCCCCTTTCTCATACTCTTTTACAGCGTTCACCGTATCTCGTTGTGCCAGGTGTATGTTGCCCATGGCATAGTGCACCTGGTCCAGATAATCCTTGTTGTTCGGATCCTTGCCCATGCGACGTAATGTCTTTAGCATCTTGTGCGCAGTGGATCCGCTCACTGTCTCCGTTTGCTGTATGCGGGCATTGAACTCCATCTCATAGGGCGGGTTCTGCTTGATGGCCTTGCCGAAGGCTTCGTAGGCCTGTTGCTTATTGCCCAGATGCTTGTGTATCTGTCCTAAGAGGTAGTATTCGCGAGTCTTCTGCTTTTTTGTGCGTCCCGAGCGTTTCACTGCCTTTTCCAGATAGGGGAGCGCCTCGGCAAAACGCTCTTGCTGCAAGAGGTGTGAAGCCATGATGGCATCGTACTCCTCGGCTAGCTGATAGGGAATGCTGTCGCGTTTCATCTCTCCCAGCAGGTTCTCAGCCTCGTAGTTCCACTCCAGCTCGGCATAGCACTGTGCCATGCGCATGCGGGCCTCGGCTACAATCTCCGGCTCTTCGCTATAGAGTCGGGTGATGTATGAAAAGGTGCTGGCAGCCTCCAGAAATTCTCCTTTCTGAAACTGTGCTTTACCCATAAGCATCCAGGCATGATGGAGGAAGGGGTTATACTCCTTCTTGGCATACCACAGCTTGTCGGCTTCGGTGAGTGTACGTCCCGATTTCTTTTTGGGTTTCTGCTTAATGGAGTGTAGCTTGATAGCCTTCTGCGACTTCTCTATCGCTTTGTCGAAGTTTCCGCCACCAGCCTTACGTGTGCTCTCCTTGCTGATATTGAAGAGTGGAATAATCTCCATGTAGTTGTCCTTGTGTGCCTTCTCCTGCGCATCAAGCCCCTCCTTATACGCTTCATGACCGTTGTGATACACATTGAATCGTGTCACAAATGCCTGATAGAACCTCGACTGCGCCGTGTTCACCTTTGTGGAGCCACATGCCGTAAGCAGTAGCACCAGTGCAACTATCAAGGTATGTCTATGCGTCCTCTTCAATGATTATATTCTATATACTATTATATATAAAACTCCAATTCTCCTGTTTTATTGTCTAGGCTTGTCAGTTACCACTTGTTAAATTGTTGAATGCTTCGTGTTGAGTGTTGAATGAGTCTGAAGAAATTAACCATTGCGTAGCAACTTTCACCTTTTACCCTTCACCTTTCACCGCAGCCTTCGGCTGTTTTCACCGTTGCATCGCAACTTTCACCGCACCAAAGGTGCTTTAACCCTTAACCTCTAACCTTTCACCCTTCACCGCGCTTTAGCGCTTTAATCCTGCTACGCAGGCTTTTCCTCCTCCTCGCTCGGCATAGATTAAGCAAGCTTATCTCTACTCTCGCTTCGTTCGTCGGTTCACCGTTGCGCAGCAACTTTTACCGCACCAAAGGTGCTTTAACCTTTAACCTTTAACCTTTCACCCTTCACCATTCATCATTCATCATTCAACATTCCCCAATTTGGCGTCTGTAGACCGTTGACCGTTGACAACTTCGTTCTCAACGAAGTAACATAAATACCTCGTCCTTCAAGGCATCGGGCAATGCCACCTCGCGCAATTCGAGGCTTTTGAGCCAATCATCCACCTCGCGTGGGTCCATGGTGTAGAGCACCTCACGGAACTCCTCTACGGCCTCGTCGTTATACTCATCCGAAGCCATACCGCGGAAGCGGTCCAGCTCTTCATCGTCAAAGTATTCAATATCGGTGCGCAAGGCACGTTTGATTTTGCCCTTCTCACATACTTCGTGCTCGCCACAGCACTCCTCTTCCTCTTCGTTCGGGTTTTCTACTTCGGCTGCTGTAGGTGCGGCTACTGGTTCCTCTGTTGTGGGCGAAACGGAGTCATCCCCATTCTTCTTTCTGATGAGTCGTCCTACCAATGATAATGCCACAAGTGCTGCCAAGAATAGGGCGCTATACACTGCTATGTTCATGTTTTTGAATTACGAATTGTGAATTATGAATTATGAATTATGAATTGTGAATTGTGAATTATGAATTGTGAATTATGAATTGTGAATTATGAATTGTGAATTATGAATTGTGAATTATGAATTGTGAATTATGAATTGTGAATTATGAATTGTGAATTATGAATTATGAATTGTTAGTGGTCAGCCGGCTTTAATTTTCAATTTTTAATTTTTAATTTTCAATTTGTTTCAGGTCTTCCCAAAAGTTGGGATACGACTTTGTTACCACCTCCGGGTGCTCTATCGTGAGTTCTTCGTGGCAAAGTGCTGCCGGAGCGAATGCCATTGCCATGCGATGGTCGTCATAGGTTGCTATTACGGGGTGTTCATCAGGCGTGCAGCGTGTTCCATCCCAAATCAGACGTTCGTCACCTTCGGCACGGAGCACGAATCCAAGTTTGCGCAGTTCATGGATGAGCGCCGCCACACGGTCGGTCTCCTTGATGCGCAGGCTTTGTATGCCTGTGAACGTAAAGGGTATGCCAAGCAGACAATAGGTCACAGCCATGGTTTGGGCAATGTCGGGGCAATGGGTGAAGTCGAGCTCGACCTCCCTCTTATTCCCCCATTGGGGGAAAGAATCAATGTAAACATGATGATTAGTGAGATTTATAGTGCTGTTGGTATGGGGCATACTCTTCCCCCCTTGGGGGGATAGGAGGGGGGCTTTCCCTACCCTCAACCAATCAGCCACCACGCGATCCCCCTGTCTACTGTCTTCTCGCATGCCATGCAGGCGGATATCCACCTCATATCCGTAGTGAGCAGCTACGGCAGCCAGTTCGTACCAATAGGATGCACCGCTCCAGTCGCCCTCCACAGTCAATGGCCTATCCTCATAACATCCGGGTTCTATGCGTAGGGTGCGCTCGTCCGCCCATTCGGCCGTAGCCCCATAGTGTCGCATCAGATCCAGCGTCAACTCGATATAAGTGCGCGAGGCGATGTTCCCTTTCAGCTTTAAGGTCAGACCCTCCTTCATGCAGGGACCAATCATCAGCAGAGCCGAGATGTATTGCGAACTGATGCCTGCCTCTATTTCCAGTGTGCCGCCCTGCAAAGGCTTCCCTTGGATACGCAGTGGCGGAAATCCCTCCCTGTTCATATAGGTGATGTCGGCTCCCAGCATACGCAATGCCTCTACCAGCGTGCCGATGGGGCGTTGTTGCATGCGCTCACTGCCTGTAATCGTCGTCTCGCCCGGCGTGATGGCCAGGTAGGCGGTGAGGAAGCGCATCGCTGTACCCGTAGCACCTATGTCGATGAGTGCAGCACCCGCTTTCTTTGTCTCGATACCCTCCTGCATATGCACGGTATCGTCGCACACGGCCAGTTGCTCTATGGTATAGCGGTGCTCACGACACAGGGCTTGCAGCATCAGCGCACGGTTGCTGATGCTTTTCGATGTCGGTGGCGTGACGTCGGCTACTAACCTCTTGGCGAATTTTAGCGTCTTTTGCATCTTGTCGATAAAATAAAAACAGATTCTTACCCTCTATTTTTCGACAAAATTAGCGTTTTTTGTACTAAAAGACGAAAAAAAATAGGAAAAAGTTTGTGCAGTCAAAAAAAAGCAGTACCTTTGCACCGCAATTGAGCAGCGGGGTGTAGCTCAGCCCGGTTAGAGTACGCGTCTGGGGGGCGTGTGGTCGCTGGTTCGAATCCAGTCACCCCGACTGAGAGAAAGCATTGATAATCAAACGATTGTCGATGCTTTTTTCTTTTTGTATGCTCTCAAAGAATGCCTAGTTTAATTGGTGGTTTAATCGATTGAGTAAAACCGAGAATTAAACCGTTTTCGAATAAATACGTCATTTTTTTTAGTAATAATATAGCTCTTGTCCAAGTCTCTAGGATTGTCCCCCTAGGTTAGGAGGCCGACGCGGTATGAAAGCGTCGGTAGCGACAACTGCCGGTTCATCGGCACAAAGGAGTACCGAAGGTCTTTCCCTCGTAGAGGGGGAGGTGGTATGGCTTTTCAGGGAAATACCCCCTCCGCTTCGCTCGTCCCCCTAATAGGGGGACAATCCTGAGGATAGGGTAAACTCCTATATTATCTCCATTTTTTTGTGGTATGCCTGCAAAAATACTCATATTGTGTTTGTGGAAATATTCCAGATGTGCAGCGCGAGTTTGCGATGTGCGTCAACGTGTTTAGTTTCGTGTTTGAACTCGTGTTGACGGAAAAATCAATGCGAAACGCAGCAAATTTAACCATACTGCAGTTTTTTAGCCGTAATTCTGCTCTCTTTGATTGTTGCTCGTCGCTGTAAATTTGGTAGATAACCGCGATTTTGTTACCTTTGTGCCATAAAAATATAAATGCATTTATGAAACGCCTACAACTATTAGCCCTCGCTCTCTGCATGGCTATCACTTCGCTCTTTGCGCAGCGTAGCTACAATTTCAATGCCGTAGCTCTCAATGTGGACGGATTGCCCAATGAAGAAATCAGTGCAATTATTACGACAGTTAATCTTAATCCTGATGGAAAGAACGAAGTCGGAGCTACTGCATTTTGCGGTATTCTCGCCAATTCGGGCTGGGATATTGTCGGTCTCTCTGAGGACTTTAATTTTCATAGTTACATCACAGCTGCGCCTGCCAGTACCTACTACAACTTTGGAAAACACTCTGGCAGCATTACCACTAAACTTTCCCAGGCTTTTTCCAGAGCCAAAATTGATGGTTTGGGCATTGCGGTTGCAAAACGTCTGACGTTCACGGGAGATTCCAATACAGGTCTGCAGGTACAATGGGGTGCAGAATATGGCGGTAGTGGCTTGACTTCTATCGGCGATAACGGTGCCGACAACATGATTACTAAAGGTTTCCGCATGTATACTGTTACTTTTGTAGATGGCGTTGCAGTGGATGTTTATGTTCTTCATATGGACGCTGGTACGGCAGATAGTGATGACGACTACGATAGCAATGGTAAAGATAAGAATATTGTTGCTCGTGAGGCCCAACTCAAGCAGCTTGCTGACTACATCAAGAACAACCATAATAGCCGCCCCGTCATTATTATTGGTGACACCAACTGTCGCTATACTCGCGAACAGCTAAAAACTGGCTTTGTTGATTATATAAATGCTGATAGCCGTTTTACCGTCAAGGACGCTTGGATTGAAAAAATTAGAGAAGGTGTCTATCCTACATATGGTTCATCTTCAATTATGACCGATCAATATGGTCCTCAAAAAGGTGAGGTCGTTGACAAGATATTCTACATCAATACCACCGAGAGCGATCTCGTGCTCGAAGCCAACAGCTACCTTCACGATACCAGCATTGCTATCAGTGATCACTATCCCGTGGTTGTTAACTTTACCATTACCGACCCCAATGGCATTCCTCTTACCGATGCCGAGAAGGAGGACAACTGGACATTGGAGGATATCGAGAGTGGTGATGCTACCAACAAGCAGCCCACATGGGAAGGAGAGCAGGTGGTGAATGGTACTACCTATTATATGATGAACGTAGGTACTGGTGAATATATCAAGTGGGGTGGTGCTTACTATACCGAGGCTGTTGCCGGCAATGGTGGAACTCCTATCACGGCTACTACAACCAATGGTGGCAGTACCTGGCTGTTCAAGAGCTCAAGAGGTCATCTGGGCTTCCCTGGTAATGGAACGGATATCTATCTTGATGCACCTCAGGATGTTGCATCATGGACCCTCGAGCCCGTTAGTGGCACCTCATATCAATACCGTATCAAAAGTTCAAATGGCACCTATCTCACTACCACACCTACGGAGGCTCACAAGCCCATCCGAAGAGTGAGCTACAATGCCAACGATGACAATCAGAAGTGGGTGTTTCTTACCGATGACCGCATCCGTACCGAGATGACCAAGGCCAATGCTGACTACCCCTTCAACTTTACAGCCCTGTTGAAGTCGGCCGACTTTGACGTCATTGAACTTGAAGATGGATTGACAAAGCAGCACTGGACCAATTTCGATTGGAGCGGAAATCCTCTTGCTGGTAATGGTCCGTTCAAGGGTACTGGTACAGGTTGGGGCTCCGATCCTATGGCCTATTCTACCTATGCATATGTCAATACCACTTCTGCAGCTACAATGACTCAAGACCTGGGCACACTTCCTAATGGTACCTACCAGCTCTCGTTCGAAGGTTTCTATCGTGCGAAGTACAAGACCTCAAGTTCGGGATCTGCCAAGGAGGAGACCGTATCAGCATCCGTTAAGTTCGGCTCTGCGGGTAGCGTCGCTATCCCTCAGAATACAGGTTCCAATATTGGTGCCGATGTGCATGGCCTCTTCAAGAGCGACTCCTATACCACCTCGGGTCAGGTAAATATGTCATCATCAGCCAATGTAGCCTTCTCGGTGGATATGCCTGCTACTACAGGTAAGTCCCGCACCGAAGGTTGGATTTGTATAGATAACTTCCGTTTGATGTATTATGGTACCGGTGAGGTGGTCATCGACCCTACCATCGCTTACCGTAAGCAGGTCATCGATAAGGTTAACGAAACCTACGAGAAGGTGATGCAGCTCAATGCAGCCGGTCAGGCCGCCTACGACATCACACCTGTCATCTTCTGCTACAACAATGGCTTTGTCACCTCTCAGGCTATTGCCGATAAACTTTGTGCGATGGTCGATGCCGCTTACGAGCGCGCTTATGCTGCTCACTTGGCAGCGTTGGAGTCCGATTCGGCCGATGGTCTCAAGGTGCATTTCACCTTCGAGGATGCAAGCAGCCGAGTGGGTGAGTTTACGGGTAAACTTTACAACAATGCCTCATTCACCACATTAGGCGACCTTCCCGTGCTCTCGTTGGGCAGCAGCGATGGCTATTTCGATATGGGCTCTTCGGTGGGCGATGTTATTGCCACTCTCGAAGACTTCACCATCTCTACCAATGTGTATATTCCTACCACGACCTCTTTGTCGGGTAATGGTAATTTCCTCTACACCTTTGCCAACTCAACCGACATCGCCTCTGCGGCCAACGGCTGCATCTTCTTCCGAGCCGGTGTTTCCGATACCCGCTATGCTATCAGCACCACCCATTGGGGCAATGAGAAGGCACTCACCATCAGTCAGTCGCCCTTCACCGATGGCGATTGGCACACCATCACCTATCGTCAGGCTGGTGGTCAGGGCGAAATCTACGTCGATGGCAACCTTGCCGTATCGGGCAACATCTCCCTCGAACCGAAGGACTTGGGCGCTACCCCCTACAACTTCATCGGCCGTCCCTGCTATGTAGGCGATGCTTACCTCAAGGATGCGATGTATCACGACTTCCGCATCTATAAGGGAGCAGTCGACAATGCCACCGTATCAAGTCTCACAGCTAACCTCGATGCCCTCAATACCGCTCTTTATAAGATGCAGATAGCCGCCTTGATGGCCAAGATTACTCTCGGTGCCGAGGTGCTCTACGATGATGTGCAACTCTCTACCCAAGGCGAAAATGGCATCACCATTGAGTGGAGCTCTTCCAATGAGTCTGTCGTGAGTACTTCCGGTAAGGTCGTGCGCCCCGTATATGGCCAGCCCGATGCGCACGTCACCCTTACAGCCACCTTCACCAAGGGCAATGTGAGCGACCAGAAGGTGTTCGAGGTAGTTGTTCCCGCATGGGAGAAGGACGATGCCGGCAGTGTGCAGGACGACCTCGATGCCATCGTACTCAAAGGTCGTCTTGATAACCTCATGAGCAACCTCTACCTTCCCGTTAAGGGCCAAAATGGCTCAGCCATCACATGGACCTCCAGCGCACCCGAGTATCTCGATGCCAATGGCGAATTGCTGAAACAGGATCCCAATAGTCAGAAGAAGGTGGTACTCACCGCTACTGTCACCAAGGGTACGGCCAGTGCAACCCGAAAGTTTGCCATCAAACTCGCCATCAAGCTCCCCGCGAAATACTATCTCTTTGCCTACTTCAATGGCAATGACCAGTCGCAAGAGCAAATCTGCTTCGCACTCAGCAAGGATGGTTACAACTACACCCCGCTCAATGAGGGTAACCCCATCATCAACTCTTCCGATATCGCCAATAAGAAAGCCGTGCGCGACCCCCATATCCTGCGTGGCGTCGATGGTTACTTCTATATGGTAGTTACCGACATGCGCTCAAGCGATGGCTGGAGTTCTAACGACGGTTTGGTATTGCTCCGCTCCAAGGATATGGTCAGCTGGAGTCACTCTGCCATCGACTTCCCCACCGCATGGCCTCACCGCTTCGATCGTAATTCTCTTACTCAGGTATGGGCACCGCAGACCATCTACGATCCCGAAGAGGATAAGTACATGGTATACTATGCCATCGGCGAAAGCGGTAAGAACTACATCACCTACTACTCGTATGCCAACGAAGACTTCACCGAGCTTACCGAGCCTCAGGTGCTCTACAATCACGGTGGTGACAACACCATCGATGCCGATATCGTGTACTACAACGGTTTGTACCACATGTTCTTCAAGACCGAGGGCCAGGGCAACGGTATCCAGAAGGCTACCGCCAAGACCCTGCGTGGCGAGTGGACACCCGAGTACAACTACCTGCAGCAGACTACGGCAGCCGTTGAGGGCTCTGGTGTGTTCCGCCTGATCGATTCCGATACCTGGATATTGATGTACGACTGCTACACCAGCGGCATGTATCAGTACTGCACCAGTACCGACCTGACCAACTTTACCTACAAGTGCAATTCGGCCAATACCGATATCTTTACTCCGCGTCATGGTACCACGATGACCATCACCAGTGAGGAGGCATGCCGCCTGCTCAATAAGTGGCCCAGTGCATCGATGTTCGACATTCCTCTGGAACTCTACGATACCTCCGACGATGATCTCAGCGGTATCGATGGCGAGTACAGCAGTGTCACCATCCATCGCCCCATCAAGGTGATGGTCAACGATACCATGCGTGCATGGTCATCTATGGTGTTGCCTGTCGACCTCAAATCCGAGTGGCTTGCTGACTACGAGGTGAAGACGCTCAAATCATCTACCTATGATGAGGCTACAGGCAGTCTCAGCCTGCAGTTCGCTACAGTCGAGTCTATGGAGGCCGGTGTGCCCTATATGGTACGCTACATTGCCGATAACACCGAGCAGATTGAAAACAATAAGGTTCCCGCCATCTCATTGAACTGGAAGACCTCGGTGAAAACTCAGATGCATGATGCCGAAACGGAACACGTCACCTTCAAGGGTGTGTATGCCCGTGGTTATGTTCCCGAAGGCGCCTTCTTCATCAGCGACAACGTATTCTATCAAGCAGGATTGCCTCAGACCAATCGCATCAAGGCCTTCCGTGCCTACATTGAACTCAATAGCGATGTGGCCTCTAAGGTACGTAGCATCAGCTATCGTATGACGGAAGAAGACGATAACGATGACGAAAACGAAGGTGGCGATGACAATAATGACGATGACAACAACGGTGATGATAACTCCGGTGGCGATGAAGGCAATGGTGATGACAATGGCAATGTCGACGATTCTGTAGACTCTTCTACTGCAGTGGTCACCACTGTCGCTATATACAATACTGCTGGCGAACGCCTCGAAACCATGCAGGTGGGCATCAACATCCTGCAGATGAGCGATGGCTCCATCATTAAAGTTATGGTAAAGGAGTAGCGGTTAATGTTGAACCGAAGGTCGACGCCTGCAGGGGCTAAAGTCAATGGTTAATGTTGAATGTTGAATGATGAACCTTTAGGTCGCCGGCCGAAGGGAAAGGCAATGATGAACCGAAGGTCGACGCCTGCAGGGGCCAAAGTCAATGTTGAACCGACGCCAAACCGAGTGCAATCAAGTTTACTTGGAATTGCCGAGGTGCGAACCGACGAACGCCGACGCGGTGTGAAAGCGTCGGTTGCGACGGCTGCAGGTTTATCAGCACTAAGGAGTCTCGCTTGCGAGGTTAAGAGTAGAAACAAAGTTTACTTTGATTTTACCAAGCAAGGAGGAGGAAACGCAAGTCGTAAGGAGGAAAAGACTGCGTAGCAGGATTACTGTTGACCAAAATAAAAAGAACTAAAATACCCAGACCGTTGACTGTTATACTATCAACCCGATGAAACACGATTTTACGGTATCATTTTTTTACCTTTAATTTATAATACCAAAAAGGTTTTCGTTATCGTCATCGTTGCAGCTCGCTGCTCTGACTGTTGATTTTAAAATTATAAAAACCTAAATACCCCAGACTATAGACTGTTGTCCGTTGTCTGTTGACTTAAAATTATGAAAAGACTACTTATCATCCTTTTTGCATCTTGTATGCTTATTAGTGCTTTGGCACAGAGTGTAACCACCGCCAGTAGCTCCATGACGGCCAGTCCGTGGGCACAGCAGGTACCCTTCGATATTGCAGCCGAAGGTCAGAAGTTTAACTTTGCCACCGGAATGGGTGGCTGGAGCTGGGACTTTTTCGGTTACAAGCAACGCAACTGGGTGGGTGAGAATAACAAGGTGGCTCGTCTGAACTTCTTTGGACGTAATAATACCAGTGGTAATCTTGCCTCTTCGCTTTCTGAGGAGCAGTTGAGAACGGGTATCACATGGCAGTTCGGTGATGGTTCTGCGGGTAGCCATAATGGTCTGGATACCGATTTGGGTATTATAGCTATCACAGGAGTGAAGGATATCTTGCTTCTGTGCGACATGGATATGCGTGTGCATTTGAATGCCAGCGATTGGAAGAATACCAATCGCGTCAACTACTATGTCAACGATATTGCTCTTGCCGTGAAATATATTGAGAGCAAGGGATACAATGTGATATCAGCGGCACCTTTTAATGAACCCGACCTTGATGCAAACCAAAACTGCGGTAGGAGTTCTTCGGTATACAATATCGTGGCTGCTGCCATGCAGAAGAATCCTACGCTTCAGGGACGTGTGTGTGGTCCCAATACATTGAATACAGACTCTGCTGCTACGTGGTATGGTCCCGTAAAGAATAGTGTGGATTTCATCAATACCCATCAGTTGGCCGGTTCGTTCGATCACCTTATAGAGTTCTGGGAAACAGGCCTTAAGGATGGTAAACGTGGCGCACCCGACGAGATGCACAATGTGCTGGAGGCCATGGTAGCGATGAACTATGGAGCCGAGTATGGTACATGGTGGGGCTACGAAGGTGTTACTCGTGCAGAGTTCGCCAATATCACAAGCAGTGGTCGTCAGCTTACCTATAAAGAAGACATTCCCAATTTTGCTGTTGCCGGTGTGTATCGTTACGACAACGAGGCCGATAAGGCAAAGGCTATTATTGGAACCTCAGAACGTCAAGCTGTAGCTACCAAGTTTAACTTTATATCGCAAGACCGATTGGCCTACTTCGATGGCTATGGCCCTGCCTACGATTATATGATGGATGTGCCGGGTGGGGCTAAAGGTAGTTATATGAATGGCCAGACCAATGCCGAGCGCACCATCAATATCTATACGGGTGAGGATGTACCTGTAGAGCCTGTGAATGGCCAATATAAAATTGTCAACAAGGCAAGCGGCAAGGTGTTGTCACTTCCTAATGGCGATGCCACCATACGTCAGAGTGTATATCAATGGGCCGATGGCGGATTAGCCAATCAGACATGGGATGTATACCCTATAGATAAGAAGAACTCGGCAGATTATAGTTATGTCGTGATTCGCAATGCCAATACCTCTACGTTCCCTCTCTATCTTGATGCCACAGCATGGGCTATGGATAAGGGAGCCAATGTGAATGTATGGTCCGATGGCGATGCCATAAGCACCCTTCCCAATGGATGGCAGCGTTGGTATCTGGACTATGTCGGCGATGGATACTACCACGTTATCAATCATGATACAGGTCTCTATCTGGCTGTCGATGGCGGTAGCACGGCCAACGGTGCAAATGTGTATCAATGGGTGAACGATGGAAGCGACAAGCTGCTGTGGAAGTTTGTTCCCACTGACCATGCCATCGATGCTACAGCTCCAGCGACACCTACTGGCCTTATTGCCACACCGCAGTCGGGTTCCGTGAAACTCACTTGGGCAGCCAATAGTGATGCCGATATCCATGGCTATATGGTATACCGCTACAATACGGCAGCAGGCATTTGGGAATGTATCGGTCGCAAGGTGCAGGGCACCGTTTTCCTCGACAATACCTGTCGTAAGGGCCAACCTTTGCGCTACCGTATACGCGCCATTGATGAGGCCTACAATCTGAGCGAGGCCTCTGCCGAGGTACAATCACAAACAACATCCGATAAGGCTCTCATTGCGCAGTGGATAGGCTTGTCGCTCAAGGATAATACGCCTAATAAGATGGATGCTGTAACTAATGGCGCAACTTTTACTACCGATAACGATCATTCGGCATTCTCTTTTGATGGATCTGACGACTACTTGAAACTTCCCTACCATGCGGGTGACATGAAGGAGATGACCTTCGCTGCATGGGTCAAGAGCAGCAGCACCTCTGCTTGGCAGCGTATCTTCGACTTTGGTAACGGCGAAGGCGAATATCTCTTCCTCACACCCACCAATGGCAGCAAGATGCGTTTCGAGATTAAGAAGGGTGGTGTCACCCAAGGACTCGATGCCACTACTACATTGGGTACAGGCACTTGGAAGCATGTGGCCGTTACCATTGGCGCCAATGAGGTAGCCATCTATATCAATGGCGTGAAGAATGCCTCTACCACAGGTATCACCCTGCGTCCCTCCGATGTGGCTCCTGCGATAAGCTATCTCGGTCGTTCGCAGTTTGTTGCCGACCCCGCCTTCAAGGGATTGATGAGTGATGTACGCCTCTACAACTATGCACTCTCTGCTGATGAGGTGAAGAATATCTCGTCAGAGATTGTGTCGTCCGAGGGATTTGACATCACAGGTGAGCGTATCCCCTCTATTGCAGATAATGTAAACAACTGGACTGTAAGTGGAAGCTGGACTACTTGGACCTCAACGGCCGATGGTAGCGGTTTCTCTTCTCCCTATGTACGAATTGGAACAAGTGGTACTAGTCGTATATCCAAAACTCTTGACTACCTGCCTGAAGGTAACTATAAACTGAGTGCTGCATGTATGTCGTACTATTACTCTAATGGTATTTTTGGCATTGGTGCAGGTGAGAAGGATGTTACTGGCGTCACACTCTTCGCCAATAGCAATACCACCACCATCAATACCAAGAGTAACAAAGCCGCCAAAACGCTGAGCGTACAGACCACTCTCTCGGGAACGAATAGTTTGGAGTTTGGTATTAATGCGACAAGCAGTAATAAGGCCACTATTCTTGCTATGGATAATGTAAAACTGACCTATCAAGGTACGGCTGCCGAGTATGCCGAAGGCATTGAGGCTATTACCTATGGAGTAATCGGTGAAGCGGTTTCATTGCGAGGAAAACCCATGAATGCCACAGTTGCTGCGGCTTTGAACGAGGCTTTGGGTAGGGTAGAAGAGGCTTTGAACGCCTATACCAAGAATATAATCAGCGGGACCTCTACGCCCAGTGATGTGTCTGCTTGGGTGAATGCTCTGGAAACCTTTATGGGGTCCAGTGTTGTGGCTGATGCCAAAGTCTCAATTGCAGCATATACTCCGCTCGTAATTCAAATTTCTGCATCACGAGCCAAGGCTGCTCTCTATCCTCAGCAGACCTGCGGTAGTATCGATGAGTTTGGTTTGGATGCAATCGCTTCAAAGTGTACCAATGGCGAATATCTCGATTCTGAGATTCCGGCAGCTGTCATCGAAGTCAAGGGTATTACCAACCGTTATGTCATGGCCGATGCCGTAGAGCATGGCAGCGCGAGCAACCCGATCGACGTAACGAGATTCATTGTAGAGCAGGCAGGTTTCGATAATGACGTGTATGCTCCTTGGCAGGCCTCACCTACACCTACTGGTGTTGCATATGGTAGCGTAGAGTTCTGGAATACCAACTTTACCTTCTCACAGATTCTCTATGGTATGCCTGCCGGAACCTACCGTCTGCAGACCCGTGCCTTCTATCGCTATGGATATCAGGATACCAACTATAATGCCCATAAAAATGGCACCCTGCAGCGCAATGCCAAGCTCTATATCAGCCATCCCGAGGGCACGTCTACGGCCGACATCATGGCCATCTCTGACGACCCCTCCGATGTGCACGAGTGGGGTGCTTGGTATAGTGCGCAGACCTATGGAGGCAAGTGGGTGCCCGATAACATGCAGGCAGCCAGTGAAGCCATCGATGTGCGTGGTAAGTATCAGCCCATGAATGGTTACAATAGCGTTGATATCACCGTATCAAACATTGGCGACCTTACCATAGGAACCAAGAAAGAGACGTTGGTAGGTGGTGATTGGACCTTCATTGGTGATTTCACACTCTACTACCTTGGCGATGGCAAGCATCGCATTGTGCTCGACGAAAAGTCCGAGGTGGCTCCTGAAATTGATGAGTCCATCATCTACGATGAGGTCACCCTCAAGCGTACCCTCAAGGCGGGTGTGTGGAACACCTTCGTGTCGCCCTTCGATATCCCCGCTCACATGCTCGGTAACTGGGAGGTGAAGGAGCTTGTTCATAGCAGCTTCAAGGGTGAGGTGCTCTCTCTGACCTTCGATAATGCAGCTGATGGCATCAAGGCCGGCGTGCCCTATATGGTACGCGACACAACGATGACCGAGAATCTTACAGAGATTAAGATGAGCCATGTGCAGCTTTGTGCCGCTCCTCAGATTGTTACCACCCCTGAAGGCCATGTCGCCTTTACCGGTGTGTATCACTATGGTCCCATGCCTGAAGGTGCCTTCTTCTTCAGCAACAACGTCTTCTACCAGGTGCCACGCGATGGTGATGCCACGAACAACAACAAGTCGAAAGCCTTCCGTGCCTACCTGATGCCTCAAGGTGAGGCTGCCGAGGCTCGCAGTCTCAGCTATCGCACCGATGGACAGTTTGATGATAACGAAGGTGGCGACACCGATGACGATGACGAAAACGAAGGCGACGTAGCTATAGGATCTGTCAAGGAGGAACTTTCCGTAGTGGCCATTTACAATGCGAATGGTGTACGCGTCCTGGATATGCAGAAGGGACTCAATATCCTGCAGATGAGCGATGGCTCCATCATCAAAGTCATGGTAAAGGAGTAATGATTAACGTTGAACGGTTAACGGTTAACGATTAACGAAACAATAAATGCCGACGCACTGCGCCGGCATTTATTGTTTGGAGATACATAGCACTTGTCCAAGTTATTGCCTTAAATTTTAACATAAATGTCCATAAATTACTCGTGAATATCCATAAATAAAGCCATTTATGATAATTTGTGGTCCATTGCTTTCCCCTCGTAATGGCTACCGCCCTCGGCCAGCGACCTAAAGGTTCATGGTAATTTCCGTAAATAGCAGCTGCTAACAGTCGTTTACCCACGGTTAAACCGTTTTCTATTTGTGTGATTTCCCCGCACCCCGCTGCTCTTTCCAGGTGGAAAAAGTCTATAAATCGGTTGGCGTTGGCAATCCCATTTAAAGGTGGACGATTAATGGCGCAGCACTTTAACCGCCACGCAGTGGCTTTAACCGTTGCGTAGCAACTTTAACCGCACCAATTTGGTGCTTTCACCATGCCGCAGGCATTTTCACCGCAACTTAAATTAAGTTGCTTTCACCGAAGCGCAGCTTCTTTCACCGCGTCAAGGACGCTTTCACCAACAGCTGTCTTTTCTCCAAACAAGCCTTACGGATATTCCCGTCACCGCGGTGACGGGATGGCGCCACCGCGGTGGCGTCTTTCTTTCACCGCGGTGATACCTACACGCCACCGCGGTGACAGGGCAGACGCATCAGAAATTTTGTCTTTTCCTGATTTCAGTAGACGTTTTTTTGCTTCATTAGCTGAATAGGTTTACACCTTTTTCTTTGCCATACTGGAGAGGTTTACGTATTCTCCGATTCCCTGC
>JAZRDT010000011.1:0-30913 GCA_045660385.1 Bacteroidaceae bacterium
TCGTGGAAGAACGAGACCACCTATCGCATTACCCCCGACTTCAACATCAAGTATGAGCTGTTGGGCGTAGAGTATGGTGAGCATCGCTTGACCTTCAACGGACGTATCGACTTTGATATCTATGCAGGTTCTACTCCGGCCTATGCCGCTGCAGGTCTCTCTTCAGGCACTTGGGGAAATAACTTTTCATACAATACAAGCGAGAAGAGCGAGAGCAACCGTACTCGTGTAGGTGCTCGCGGTGAGCTGGTGTTCACTCCCTACTTCCAAAATGAAGATTGGTCGGCAACCATGCTCGGCCGCTACGAGATGAGCACACAGCGCAGTACCAACCAGTTTGTGCGCCAATACTCATTGCCCGACGGCATCACCTCGCCTACGGCACCGGGTGCATTGCCCTTCGATGACAAGACCAATGGCCTGAGCAGCGGTAACAGCCGTGCCAACTCACAATACCTTCTCTACAATGCACATGCTTCTTATAAGGGAATCTACAACTTAGGATTCTCGCTCCGTGCCGATGGTGACTCCAAGTTCGGTCCCAAGCAGAAGTGGGCCTACTTCCCCGGTGCTTCAATGCGTTACAACATCTCGGATGAGAAGTTCTTTGAACCTTTACGCGAACATGTTTCCATGCTCGGTCTGCGTGCCTCATGGGGTGTAGTAGGTAAGGCTCCCGATGCTGACTACCTCTTCTACAATGCCTACAACCTGAGTGCAGGAAGCTACAACGGTGCAGCAGGTGCAGCAATGGACGGACTCAAGCTGGATGATTTGCGTTGGGAGAAGACGACATCGTATAACCTCGGCTTCAACCTCACCTTCCTCAAGGACATTATGAATGTGGACTTTGACTTCTATCATAAGGACACTAAAGACTTGCTGATGACCAAGGTGAGAATCCCCAGCACGACGGGTTATGGAGAACTGGCCTATCAGAATGCCGGCAACATGACCAACGACGGTTGGGAAATGAATGTCAACGCCAATGAATTCCTCAAGGTGGGTAAGTTCTCAGTCAGTGCAGGCTTCAACATGGCGCAGAACTACAACCTCATCGTGGAGATGGATGAGCGCGTGCTCAACTCGATGAACTCGGATTGGAAGTTCAACGAGCGTGGCAGCTACCAGAACCGCATACAGGTGGGCAATCCGCTGGGTTCGGTATACGGATTCCGCTATAAGGGTGTGTATCAGTACACCTACGATTACCTGACCAACCTGCGTGCAGAAGAGAATCTGACAGCCGAAGAATTTGAGCAGAGAATCAATGGTATGCTTGCTGATGGCAAGACCTTCCCCGTGGTGGTAGGTGCAGACGGTAAAGTTATCATGCAAGCCAACGGATTGCCCCAACGCATGGTGTATAACTATGTGGATGGTAGTCCCTCATACTCATTCCAAGGTGGTGACGCTATCTATGAGGATATCAACCATGACGGACAGATCAATGCCCTCGACATCGTATATCTGGGCAACTGCTTGCCCAAACTCAGTGGCGGATTCAATGTATCACTCAACTATGGACGCTGGAACCTGAAGGCACGCTTCATGTTCCGCTATGGCAACAAGGTCATCAACAGTGCACGCCAGACGCTTGAGTCAATGTCGACCGCCTACAATCAGGCTTCATCGGTCAACTGGCGCTGGCGCAAGGATGGTGACGAGACACTGATGCCACGCGCAATCTATGTATATGACGACAACTCGGCATACAACTACCAAGGTTCGAGCCGCTATGTAGAGGATGGTTCATTCGTGCGCTTCCAAAACTTGCAGGTGGGCTATAACTTCCCTACCAAGGAACTCAAGAAATATGGACTCAACCGCTTGCAGATGTATGTGACTGCCAACAACCTCTTCTGCTGGACACGCTACTCGGGTGTAGACCCCGAAATCGCTATCAGTGGTTGGGGACAAGCCATTGACAAGTCGCAAACACCACGTGCCAAGTCATTTACCGCTAACCTCAATATTGGATTCTAAAAACTCAGCAAGTATATGAAAAAGATAATCTCAATCATAGCAACTGGCCTGATGCTGGTATCATGCATCGATACCATAATTCTCCCCGACGACAAAACGGTGGAGGAGGACTTTTGGCAAACGAAGAGCGATGTAGCCCTGATGGTCAATGGCGCCTATGCAAAGATGTCGACCAGCAGTCTGCAACAACGATTGGTGGTGTGGACATCACGCTCGGATGAGTTGAATCTCAACTTCTCGTTGAACAACAGAGACCTCAACCAGATATACTCGGCAAACATACAAACCACCAATAGCTATGCCAACTGGAGCGACCTCTATGCGGTGATCAATGCCTGTAATCTCGTTATCAGCAAGTCGGCAGAGGTGATGGATATAGACCCCAACTACATGGAGGGCGACCATCTGAACAATGTGGCGCAGATGAAGGCCTTGCGCTCGCTCTGCTACTTCTATTTGGTACGCGTGTTCCGCGATGTACCACTCATTCTGGAGCCTTACAAAAACAGTTCCCAAGAGATGAACGTGCCACAAGCAGCACCTAGCATCGTCATCGACCAGATCATTGCAGACCTAGAGGAAGTGAAGAACAACACCCTCTCATCACAAGCAATCAATGACTGGACACGCTGCGGATACTTTACACGCGATGGTCTGTATGCATTGTTGGCCGATGTATACTTGTGGAAGGCATCCATCTATGACGATGAATATTGCTACGATAAGGTGATAGAATACAGCAACACCATTCGCAACAACCGCAAGAACATATTGGGTGCTATGGGCCCGAATGACCAGGCCCTGGATGATGACGGATGGAAGCTGAGCACTGCAACCAACTACTACAACATGTTTGATGAAAGTGGAAACTCGCAAGAGTCGCTCTTTGAGTTGCAGTTTACCAACAACGACGGTTTGTGTATCGTGTATAACCGCACAAACAACAACACAAATGCACAACCCCAGTTCTACGCAAGCAGACCCTATGCAAAGATCGGTACCGGAAGAGCCAACTATGTATATGACAATACAAGCTATTTCACCTATGACATCAGAGGTTTCGAAAGCGTGTATGATTTCAATGGCGCTGCCGACGACGGCTTCTACATCCGCAAGCATGTGGGTATGAGTGGATTGACGATGATGGGAACAAACCCCGCTTCGGAGATTAGACCGATGCGCGCATTCAACCCCTACGACCAAAACTGGATTGTATATAGAGCTACCGACGTGATGCTCATGAAGGCCGAGGCACTGGTTCAGAAGGCCCGCATACAGGCCAAAGCCAATGCCGGTATCGTGGAGCAGCTGGCTACCGTAACGACGGTAGAGGATTCACTCAGACTAGCCGACCAACTATTTGCTATCAACCAGGCCATCTCACACTACAACGTAGAAGCCGTCCGCCAAGTACAAATTGTAAACACCCGCGCATTGCACACGACAGACGAGAGCATCGTTTCTCCTATCGACTCGACCAAGTATGCCGTATCAACAGCTTCGTATGACAGCATTGACCACACGGGGTATGTGAACAGGCAAGTGAGTGCATTCAACTCTTTCGCTGTAGCAGCCAATGAGCTGGAACTGATGGTGATGGATGAGCGAGCCCGTGAGCTTTGCTTCGAAGGCAAACGCTGGTTTGACATGCTCCGATACAACTACCGCCACGTAGAGGGTGTCAAGTATGATGTGATCCTTGCCCGCCAGGGAGATAATCTGAAGAATTATGATGAGATGCTCAACCTTATCGCCCGCAAATATACCACCGGTGGTAAGGGTGTGACGGCAAAGATGCCAACGGAGCCTTATCTATACATGCCAATCATCGAAAGCGAAATGGAGGTGAACAATGCTTTGGAGCAGAACCCCGTGTATAGCGATGGTGGCACCATACAGAAGAACTAATCATACGTCAGGAATAATATACTAATTGCAATATATTATGAACAAGAATATCATAAAAGCAGCCATAGGAGTACTGTTCGGCGCAACATTAACACTGACATCATGCAGCTGGGAGCCCGATGACTCAAGCTTGTATACCTTTACCGGACAGACCGTACAGGATTTCCTGGAAGAGAATGACTCGCTCTTTCATCAATTCAATATCATCATGAAGCGTTCGGGCTACGACCGCATGATGGATACCTACGGGCAGTATACCTGCTATGCGCCGCTCAACAGTGGCGTGGATGAATATATTGACAGCTTGTATAATGACTCGCTGGCCCGCATTCCACACAATGGACTGACAGAGAATAGTATCGACGGATTGTCAGAAGAGCAGTGCAAAGAGATTGCACGCTATCACCTGTCGGCTATGATGAACTCATACGTTGAGCAGCTGAGCAATGCCAGCGGAAAGGAAATCAGTACCATGCTCAATACACCTTTTATCTCTAAACTGGATGATGATGGTGTGGTACGACTCAACAATCAGGCAGAGGTTATCTCATATGACCATGAGATGACCAACGGCTATGTACATGTTATCGATAAGGTGATACCACGCACTACACAGCGCTTGCCCGAGGTATTGGAAAGAGATCCGGAATTTACCATCTTTTACGAGGCACTGGTAAAGTGCGGATTGGATAGCCTGCTGATGGAGGACAAAAAGCTCAATGCCGATGGCTCGACTAGAAGCTATCATCTAGATAACAAGGCGGCTCGTCCCGGATATTCGGACCAGGGTCCCTTCCACGTTCCGGAGGAGTGTAAGGTGAAATTCACCATCTTTGCGGAGGACAATGCTACATTTGCCAAGAGTGGCATTTACGATTTTGCCAGCTTGAAAGAAAAGTGCATCGAGTGGTATGGCAATGCCGACGAATGGTACGACTATCCCGACAAAGGACACAACCCGATCTCGACAGGTGACGACTACGAATATACCTACAACGTGGTGAATATGTTTATGCGTTACCACATCCTTAAAGCTGGAATGGAATACCGTAAGTTAGTGTATACACAAGATGTGGATGTGGCCGACAACTGGAACTATGCATTTGGAGGTGAGCCCTACGACTACTATGAAACTCTGCTGCCCCATACATTGATGAAGATATGGCAGCCGCTCTACCAGAACACCGGTTCGGCAACCAATATATGGATTAACCGCTGGCGCCAGAACAATACGCTGACCGACCAGGTTGGTACATTCGGCAGCGATGAGACACACCAGATCCTGCGTACAGGATGCATGGTGCAGCGCCCGCCCAAATCAAACATCCAATCATATAATGGTTATATACATCGTATAGATCGCCCCTTAATTTACGACCAAGAGGTACCAACTGGCGTATTGTATGAGCGCTTGCGTATTGACATGGGTACAATGCTGTATGAATTGATCAACAATGATATCCGTTTCGTAACGGTGGCTGAAGCTGCTGCCATGAATGTGAATGGTACATCAGGCGGCATGGTACGTCTCCCGTTAGACTATTTCGACAACCTAATCAGCTACAATACAAAGACCAAACTGGCATGGTACACCTTGGGCGTTTGGCGTGCTTGGCAAGCCAATCAACTCTCTGGCTGGGATGAGAACGACTTTGCCTTCCGCCTACCTCCAGTGCCTACCGGTGACTATGAGATACGCATCATCTATCCTCCAATGGCCAATGGTGGATTGCAGCAATACTATATCGGTACATCCAATGAGCCTAGTTCAATGCGCCCTTTGGGAATTCCCATTGATGCCCGCTATCCCGACTCGGGCGTTGAAGGCGACCGCTTGTCAACAGGCTATCTGCTCTCCGATGAGTTTACAGATTACGGTGTAGCTTCAGACCTTGTAATGCGTAACCATGGATATATGCGTGCACCGGCAAGCTTCGCACGCGGAACGTATAACTCCGTGAAATCGCGCATCACCACTGCACAAGAGATGATGGAGGCAGGTATCTCGGCTTGTTGCCGTTACGAAGAGGGCTACGGCACCAGCATGATGCGAAAGATTATCGCAGTGGAGCATCTGGAACAGGGAGAGACCTATTGGATTCGTCTGAAAAATCTGTTGAGAGGTTACGACCAATTGGGATTCTCGGTAGACTTCATCGAATTGGTTCCAGTGGGTATCGTGAATAGTCAGGACTTGACAGAAGACTGGTATTAAAAAACACTGTAGAATAGTAAAGAAAGGAGATCAAGATTATGAGATATATCTATAACGTAAGAACGATGGTTGTGGCATGCAGTGCATTGCTCGCTATGTCATGTACCGATTATCTGGACTATAATACAGTGCCCGAGGCAGTGACCCCCGCAGCCGACAAGACGTTGTGGGAAAACATCGCAGAGAATGAGAATCTGACAGACTTTGCCGCTGTACTCAAGAGCATGGGATACGATGAGATTCTCAATGCGGCTCACACCTATACCGTGTGGGCACCTATGAATGGATCATTCAGCGTAGAGGAACTCAATCAGATGGATGCGTCAAAGGTGGAACGCCAATTCCTGAAAAATGCGATTGCCGACTATGCACACCGCGAATCGGACATCAATGACACGGTAGTGTATATGCTCAATGGTAAGTTAGTGAAATTCACAAACAAGAATACCGGCATGTTGGCCTTTGATGGTAAGGAGATACTGCCCAATGCTACCCAACCATCGGTATTCAACTACCCCAGCACAAATGGATTGCTTTATATCGCTTCAGAACCAGCCACATTCCGTTACAATGGCTATGAATATCTCAGAGAAGCGGAGGAGATGCCAAGCATGATGGCTGCTTATGTAGAACACTATGAAAGCCGCGTGCTAGATGAAGCCAATTCAGTGAAGGGAGCAATTATCAATGGCATACAACACTATGATGACTCTGTAATCATAGTGAGCAACCTGCTAACCGACCGCATGCTCAAAGCGCAACTCGACAACGAGGACAGCCTCTACACCGTATTGATCCCGACAGATACTGCATGGAATAGGGCTTACGGAAGAATCGCGTCATACTACAACTACGTGGAGAAGATACCCTATCAAGATTTGACCCATAGCGACGTAGGCCTCCTTCCTGGTGCAACATGGAACAGCAAGGCCAAAAACTTGATAGACATTATGGATGCTGCGAAGGGTAAAATCGAATTGACCTTGGCTGCCGCTCCGGGAGGTGCTGAAATATTGGAAACTGGCGCCTACTGGTCTGACTCAATAGCGAAGCGCCTTTTGACAAACAACTTTGTATTCTCTGAAACAAACAGGAAGTATAATGCCAAACTACAAACAGGACAATCGTTCAATGAGAATGACACACTATACTCGACAACGGGCCAGTGGCTATCCAATCCGACAAAGCTGAATGAACTCACCGAAGAAGTTATCACGCTCAGTAATGGTCATGCCCGTGTGATCAACGATTTCCCGTTCGACCCCGAGGAGACCTATGCTCCTATTATCAAGTCACGCGAAGTGGGTCGTGTAATTACAGCAACAGGCTATAAATATACCGAAGAAAGCATTGAACGAACATTGCTTGACCCCAGCATTTGCGTGTTGGACGATGAAGACGAAACGGCTTTGCGCTATGTCAAGACCAATGTCCCCGATTTCTCTTCTGCGTTGAGTGAATTTAACTTCTATATTGATGATGTGTTGTCTACCACCTACGACGTGTCCTTGGTGTTGGTACCTGCATGCATAGAGAACCCCGAACTGCCCGAGTCGGAGAGAAAACCCTATAGCATCTTCGTAGATATCAACTATGCCGACTACGTAAACGGAGAACTGAAACTGGTGACTGGACGTTTTAATGGCGAAACAGTTGTTCCGGCGTTGAACGAGAAAGGAAATGCAAATACATCAGGACTTAGAAACCTCAAAGCATTTACGGGATTAGCGAAAGAGAAGGTGGATACAGTCAAACTGGGCCGCATCACATTCCCAATTTGCTATGCCGGCACAGATGCTAAACCTAACATCAAGGTAATGTATCCTTACAATATGATGATGGACAAATCTTGCGAGCGAAACCTCCGCATTGCCAATATCATATTGGAACCCGTAAAAGAGGAAGAATAATGGCTAATATAAGAAGATGAATCAGATTATGAAAAATACGATGATAAATAGATTGCAGCGTCAGGGTCTCAGACTCTCTCTCTATGCCTTGGCCATAAGTTTCTGCACCGTCGCATTGGCTCAAGATGAGTTTGGAGCAACGGAAGATTCCGAATTCACCGGATTTAAGGCTCCTCAACGCAAGGTCGTAGTGGAAAAGAATCACTTGGTCACCATTACAGGCACTGTTATTGATGATGTCACGAAAGCCCCCATCGCTGGTGTGCGCGTACAGACACTGAACGACAGCCGATATACTGCCATGACCAATGAAATAGGACAGTTTACCATCAAAGTGCCCGATTTTGCTTCAGCACTCTATATCGAAGCTCCCCGCTACCTTTCACAGCAGGTAGCTATTCGTAGCAATGACGAAAGCCAAACGGTCCAGATCAGTTTGCTGAGCAATCATTTTAAGGAAATGTATTCCAACAACACGGAATATACTGCAACTGACGAGTTCATTGTAAGGGGTGGCGACGTAACCGTAGACAATGAGATACAGGCCAATCTGGGTGCTGGCATCCGTACTATCAACCGCTCGGGAATGATTGATGGAGGAAACGCATTGTTTGTTCGAGGATTGAACTCTATCAATGCCAATGCGCAACCTTTGGTGATCGTTGACGGTATCGAATGGGACATGCAATATAACCGTGCAGTACTGCACCAAGGCCGCGCTTTCAATATGTTGGCCAACATCTCGCCCGAAGATATCGAAAAAATCCAGGTCTTGAAGAATGCAACCGCACTCTATGGTGCACGCGGTGCCAATGGTGTCATCCTTATTGAGACCAAACGAGGACACTCGATGGCAACTCGTATCAACGCCAATGTTTCAGCCGGCATTACACTAGAGCCACAACAGATGACAATGATGAATGCTACGCAGTACCGTAACTATGCAACAGAAATGTTGGGAACAATAGATGCTCTCAAGAAACCAGAATACCGCGATCTGACCTTCAACTTTCTCAACGACGATCCCAAGAACTACTACTACATGATGTATCATAATGATACAGACTGGCAGGATGAGGTGTATCGTACGGCCATCACCCAAAACTACAACATCAACGTACAAGGTGGCGACGATGTAGGTATGTATAACCTCTCGGTAGGTTATGTAGATGCACAGAATACAATCAAGAGTTCGGGTTTTGATCGTTTGAACGTACGTTTCAATACCGACATATCTATTCTTGAGCAACTAAACACGAAATTTGACATGTCGTTCTCACGCACCAACAACACGTTGTTCGACGATGGTTTCGCATCTGACTTGGGAGCAGGTACTGTAATGTCACCTGCTAATTTGGCTATGGTCAAATCACCCTTGGTGACTCCTTACCAGTACAACAAGCATGTCGGCGGATTTACCCACCTACTTTCAGAATACGACAAGTTGTTCAGTCCTTTGAGTCAGGCACAATATGGTAACGATTACACCTACTCGCTTGGTAATCCGACATCTATTATCAATAACGCAACTGGCGATAATAAGAACAAGGTAGAGAACATGCTCTTCAATGTACGTATCGCACCTAAGTATACATTCAATGAGCACCTGTCGCTGACCACGGACTTCAGCTATACCCTGAACCGCAATTCACAACGATACTACCGTCCATCAGAAGGTATACCTCCCTTCCTCATTGACGGATTGGGCACGGTATATAACCTCACCTCATCGCTCTTCGCCAAAGGAACAAATGTACTGAGCAACACCTTTCTTAATTGGGACAACAAGTTTGGCGCTCATACGATTGCTGCTATAGGTGGATTCCGCTACAACCATTTCGCCTATGATGGCAGCGACGCAAAGACACAGTTCCGCACATCAGAAAATGATAAGAATCCCTATCTAACAGCCGATCCTTCGAAAGGTTATTCAAGTCTCTTTGGCACCAATGATGTATGGAAGAATATACAATGGTACGCTTCAAGTGACTATAACTATGCAAACCGCTATTTTGCCACACTCTCACTCTTAGCTGAGGCTAACAGCCGCTTCGGCGCAAATGCCGATGGCAGTGTCAAACTCATGGGGGTACCCTGGGCTATATTCCCCAGCATACAACTCGGTTGGGTAATGACAAACGAAAACTGGTTTCCCAAGAATTCGGTTATCGATTATCTGCGCATCAATGCAGGATGGGATATGAGCGGAAATGATGATATCTCAAACTACGCAGCGCGCACTTCATTCACCTCAGTACGCTACAATTACAATGCTATCGGTATCCAGATGACCAATATCGGTAACGACAAAATTAAGTGGGAAACCACAACAAAGTGGAACGCCGGTACCGAGGTCAACATGCTGGGCAATCGCCTGTCCGTAGGAGCCGATGTTTACCACCACAATACCACCAACCTACTCACCTACAAGACATTCAATACCCCCATCTCTGGTATCAACCAATATTGGAGCAATGGAGGTTCATTGGAGAACAATGGTTTCGAAATAATGGTATCAGGTAAGCCTGTCGCTACTCGCAACGTAGGTCTTGAAATGGGCGCTAGTGTGGGACGTTATGTCAATAAGGTGACCTCATTGCCTCAAAGGTCCTTTACTGACGGTGTGAAGACCTTCAACGGTACCGACTACTGTAATTCTGTATATGGCGACAATAACATCCTTGTTTCTGTGGGAAATCCACTTGGTGTATTCTACGGCTATGAGACGCTCGGTGTGTTCTCTACCGATACTGAAGCAAAGAATGCCGGCAAGGATGGCACCTACCTCTATATGCTCGATGCTGCTGGGAACAAGCAGAACTTCAAGGCAGGTGATGTGCATTTCGTTGATCACAGCGGTGACGGACGCATCGACGAGCATGACAAGGTTATTATCGGGAATCCAAATCCCGACTTCTATGGTAACGCCTTCGCTTCACTACACTGGAAGAATTTCACCGTAGATATGGGAATAAACTTCTGCGTAGGAAATGATGTATACAACTATCAGCGTAGCATCCTCAACTCAGGTTCGACCTTCTATAACCAGCAAGTTGCAGAGGTAGGCCACTGGCGCTACGAAGGACATGAGACCCTACTCCCCCGATTGGCTTATGGCGACCCGATAGGCAACAACCGCTTCTCTGACCGCTGGATTGAGGATGGTTCTTACCTCCGTCTGAAGAATCTGCGCATGACATACCACATCCCTGTTCCTGAGTCGTGGACATCATGGCTACAAAGCATGTCGGTATGGGGAGAGGCACAGAACCTGCTCACTCTCACTCGATACACAGGCAATGACCCGGAATTTAGCATTGGCAATAGCGTAATGTTCCAAGGCATCGATTGCGGAAACTTGGCTCAAAGCCGCGCGTTCGTGTTTGGTCTGAGAATCAATTTGTAAGAAAGTGTAACCGTAATTATATAAGATTATATGAAAAAGATTGTATATTCAATAATCGTGATGTTTGGTCTCTTCGCTACCTCATCATGCGAAGATATGCTCATGACAGGTAACGACAGCATGGTTACCAATCCTGAGCTCGACAATAAGACCGACTCCGTATTCTATGCACTCGGTATAGCACAAGCCATGCAACAATTGGCCGACCAATACTTCTTTATCGGTGAGATGCGCGGCGAATTGGTAACCACGACAGAGCATACTGACAATAACCTGAGACAGTTGGCCGATTATTCAGCCACTACATCAAACCGCTATGATAGTGCTTATGTATATTACAAGGTCATCAACAACTGTAACTACTACCTTGCCCATCGCGACACCACACTCACGACAGGTTCGACCAATGTAACTATTAACGAATATGCAGCTGTAGAAGCTTGGCGTGCGTGGGCCTACTTACAGTTAGCGCGCACCTATGGAGGTAACGAAAGGGGAATTCCTTTCTACACAGAACCACTGACCACCATCTCACAAATTGAGAGCTCCAACTTCCCAGAACTTACACTAACAGAGATTGTAGCGGAACTTGCCCCCTCATTGGAAAAGTATTCAGGTTTGCAGGTCCCCACCTTCGGAACCAACTCTTATTCGGTAGGTAATACCAATTGGGGATTAGCAAAGAATATCAATCCCGAATTGATATTCGTTCCGGTCGATGTAATCCTTGGTGAGATGTACTTGGAAGACGGACAGTGGCTCAAGGCCGCTCAGCACTATTGCAAATATCTGTGTGACAACAAATTGACATCTAATGACTATACGGTGTTTAGAATGTTTGGTGAGGAAGCGCTATTGTTGACTATGTTTCCTGCCGATTTTGAGCGTTCATACCAAAGCTTAGTGGATAGTTATACTCAGATTTTCAATAATTCCGCTACACCAGCAGATGTATTGACCTATATCCCGATGGCTGTAAGCTCGCAACGTGGCCAAACCACCAATGTACCTCTAGCATTCGGTTACGACTATTATTCTACGGAAAGTGCGAGCGCATGTCCGCGTGCAGAGAACGTACAGATAGCACCTTCGGCAACCTATTATGCATTGACTAACGATTGCGACGTCTACTACTACCCCAAGAACATGAATGGTACCACCCTGGAGCCTAACCCCAATAATGTAAAGGCCTGGAAAGGAGGTGACGGACGTGCTTGCTACACAAGAGGTTCCCTTTCATCAATCTCGAACTATGAAGGTATTCTGAATCGAGATGCAGCGGACACCACAAAGATTTACATCGGCAAAGCACATAAGAATGCCAATGTATATTTGTTCCGTACCTCTACCATTTATCTGCACTTGGCAGAGGCCCTCAATCGCTTGGGACATCCCGATGCCGCATTTGCTATTTTGCGTAATGGCATCTCTACCTACCTCGAGCAACTCATTCCTGGTGCTGATGGAGTATATGCAGCACATCAGTATATGACCAAGGAGTCTGTAGACCTGCTCACAACAAAGGTACCCTTCCTTAATGATGTGAACCGAACTGTATTCATTCCAGAAAACACCTATGGCATACATCATCATGGAGGTGGATTTACCAATGGAAAGGGCATTGAAAACAATATGAGCGTGAAGGGTTCACAAGCTACAGCTGTGGGTTCGAGAAACAATCTGTATTACCTTCCCCAGCCCATTATCGGTGCCAAGATGCAGGAATTGTCCGAGCAGTTCGGGCTCCAAATGGAGATGAGCAAACAGGACTCAATCAATGCAATGGAAGATATTCTCTGCGATGAATATGCCAAAGAATTTGCCTTTGAGGGTATCCGTTTCTATGATCTCCAACGCATAGCACGCCATAAGAACGAGGCCGGTCTATATGGCTCAGATTTCGGTTCAATATGGTTTGCAGATAAACTCAAGAACAACAATCCGCAAGTAGATCTCACAGAACCCAAGAACTGGTATCTCTCATTCTAAGAACAAGAACTGCAAACATTGCAAGCTAGTTATTTACGTTATTGCATTAATAATTATAGAAGAAAACTTGCACGGATAAATAAAAACCCCTATCTTTGCACCGCTTTTCCGAAAGGAGGCACAATTAGGATTGTCCTATGGTGTAATGGTAGCACAACAGGTTTTGGTTCTGTTTGTCTTGGTTCGAATCCAGGTAGGACAACTTACAAAGAAGGGAGGAACGAAAGTTTCTCCCTTCTTTGTTTTAGACAATAGTTTCAACTCACGCAATAATATACGAAACGTAGATTTTCTGCGTTATAGAAGAGCACGACGGATAGAATTTAGAGATGAAAAAGTTTATATTTATTCTAATAACTCTTTTGACACTGCAGGCATGTACCCATTCGTACCATGTATTCAGTACGAAATACCCCGTATCCTTCTCGTGCGACGTAAGCCAATCGCCCTTCAATAGCATCAATACCTGGGGCTATTTCTTATCGGTACGATCCAACGCAACCAAAGATGGATATAAAGTCAAACTCCCCAATGGCACAGAACAAGAGTTTCCATATACAGAGGTACAAAATCGCATCTTTCAATTTGGCCTTGCAGGAATCATCATAGGCCGCCCCTACTTTGGTGATGGAGAGATATACGCATACGACTTAGGTTGTCCACAATGCGACAAGCCCTCGGCCCGACTGTCCATTAGCGCCGACGGCATAGCGACATGCGCCAAATGTAAGAGCCAATATGACCTCAACAACAGCGGTGTTGCGCAAACAGGCGATAGCCGCCCATTATACCGCTATCGAACAACCCTCAACGGCAACTTTCTGATGATACACAACTGAGGCGTATCAATAAACTTTAACAAAATTTTTCGAATGAAATTATAAGAAATGTTGTACCTTTGTTGCGGATATGAAAGGACGTTCTGCACAAATACAGACACAAGGGCAACAAATGCAGCAAACGCAATCGCTGTCGCCTCTGCAGGTGCTGATAGCACGCCTGTTGCAACTCACGACTGTAGAGATGGAGGAACGCGTACGTGGCGAAGTAATAGAAAATCCCGCTCTTGATGAAGCCCCTGATGCAGATGCTATCGAGTCAGATGCCGACTATGACGAAGGTGGCCGCGAGTCTGATGAGGAACTTATCATGGGTGACTACAGTTCAGAAGACGATATCCCCGACTACAAACTCAACGGATTGCCTCAAAGCACGGAGCAACAAGCCTACTCCTATGCCACAACGCAATCGTTCTATGATTATCTGTTGGACCAATTACATGAGCAACCCCTTACTGAACAGCAAACAGCCATAGGAGAATATATCATCGGTTCGCTCGATGAAGATGGTTTGCTACACAAGCCCCTACTCACGCTAGCCGATGAGTTAGCTATATACCATGATATCGACGTAGAATATAACCACATCGAAGAGGTACTACATATCATCCAACAATTCGACCCAGCAGGATTGGGGGCGCGCAACCTGCAGGAATGCCTGCTACTACAACTTGAGCGCAAAGAGTGCACTCCCGCCACCATGCAACAGAAGAGGTTGTTGAAAGAGTGTTTCGATGAGTTTACCCACAAACGATGGGACAAGATTGAACAGAAACTGGGATGGACAGCATCAGAGGTCAGCGCAGCCGTAGCTGAATTGGTACGCCTCAATCCGCGTCCCGGCAGCGCTTTTGGTGAGAGTGTGGAAAAAAGTACCGGACAAATAGTGCCAGACTTTATCGTAGAGACTTACGATGACTCCATCACCATGAGTCTCAACAATAGCAATATACCTCATTTGCGGGTAAGTCAGGATTTCATGCAAATGCTTGACGAACAATCCGCATCTTCTAATGCAGATAGTCGTAACGCAGCACAGTTCTTGAAGCAAAAGATTGAGGCTGCACGCGAATTCATCAATGCTGTACAGCAACGTGAGCGCACACTTACCCTTACCATGCAGGCCATCATCGACTTGCAGCGTCCCTTCTTCCTCGAGGGAGACGAATCTTTATTACGCCCTCTCATACTTAAAGATGTTGCAGAAAAAATTGGATTAGATATTTCAACCATATCACGTGCCACCATTGGCAAGTATGTACAGACAAACTACGGCATCTTCCCTCTGCGTTACTTCTTTAGTGATGGTATAGCAAATACTGATGGAGAAGAGGTATCCATCAAAGAGGTGCACAACCTACTCCGAGAGTTGGTTGATGGCGAGGATAAAACAAATCCTTACACCGACGAACAATTGGTAACCTTACTCGCTGAACGTGGATTTATTGTGGCCCGACGCACTATATCCAAGTATCGGGAACAACTTCACATTCCTATAGCACGTATGCGAAAATAATGCATAAGAGCAAGGAACAAACATTCTTATTTACTTTTTGTTGAAAAAAAATCAATTTCTCCGATTTTTCCAAATCTTTTCAGAATTGGACTAGAACTTTGTTGCGTAAATGATACAAAAGAATGTTTAACCCCAATAAAAAATGACTATTATGAAAAAAATGATTCTTACCATCGCATGTGTGTTCTCGTTTGTAGCCATCATCAAGGCCGATAACTACCAACCTATCACACGCAACCAGCTACCCCAAAAGGCTCAAACCTTCTTGTCTACTCATTTTGCAGATGCCAAGACATCGCTCCTACGTCGCGAACTTGATGTGACTGAACTCAACTACGATGTTATCTTCACCGATGGAAGTAAGGTTGAGTTTGACCGTCGAGGCTCCTGGACCGAAGTGGACTGCATAAACCAGCCCCTACCCGATGGCATCGTACCTGCCGAGATTGCCAACTACATCAATGCTCACTATCCCGGAGCAAAGGTCATCAAGATTGAGCGTGATTATCGCGAATATGAGGTAAAACTCAACAATCGCGTGGAGCTTACTTTCAACAAGAAGTTGCAGCTTGTCGATATCGACTGATAGAAAAAATGAAAAATTTCAAGGAGCATCACGAATGTTCCTCTACTATAAAGGCTCCCCTGCTACCAATAGCAGGGGAGTATTACTTTATAGTTTATGCTGTAGCATCATCCCACGAATAGTTTTCCAACCCCAAGCACCGATAACAGCAAGATTGCATAACGCAATGTACGACCTACAATCATCAACACATTGGTAAATATAGGCCGGCAACGCATGACACCTAAACTGACAAGGATGGCATCGCCTAGAAAAGGGATCCAACACAGAAGTCCCATCCATGGTCCCCAACGCTGTACCAGACGATTGGCTTTTTCCATCGATGCAGGCTTGATACGGAAAATCTGTTGCACACGCTGCGGTGTAGCCAGAAGCCCTACACAATAACACGTAATGCCACCCAACGAATTTCCTGCAGAGGCACAGAGCAACAGTTGCCAAGGATTCACACCCATTGCAAGAAGAACTAACATGACGGTTTCACTACTGAAGGGAAGGATGCTGCCTGCAAGAAATGCAGAAATAAACATTCCCCAAAAGCCAAAGCCGATGAGGATGTTTATAAGATGCTCCATAGATATAACCCAATGACTAATAGCCAAATAACAGTCATCACCACAAGATAGACGCTACGCCACAATTCGGAGAGATGAGCATCGAAGAAATTGGCACCCAAGATAGGGGTAAGAAACAACAGTGTGGGCAACAGCACATGATACAATGCCGGGAAGACAAAGATTGCAATAAGCAATATCAGTATCAACAGAGATGTATGGTACAAACTGGCGCGGACGGACACCTTCATGTTCACATTGGTAATCACATGTATGCTGGCGGGTATCAAAGTGAGCAATATCCACACCACATGAATAGCTGCTATAGGAACTGTAACAGATACATCACTTAGCGGAATACACAATACATCCGTGGGGAAAGGATAGGATGATGGTATGACCGAATCAAAATATTGGGCTATATGATGGGTGTTGTCGGTGAGAAACAGTATGCTGAAGGCCACCCAAAAGGGAAGTAAGATTCCTAAGAGCGAAGCACAAAACGTGCGGAAATGCAACGACTGCAAAGGAATCGCGCTCAGAATCAGTAAAGGTACCACAAACAGGAGTTGTGGCGTAATGAGGCTACCCACGCCAAACAGAGTGAAAGCCATGAAATAGCTGCTCATAGCATAACGCTCACGGTATGTATCCAACAGGAATTGATAGGCTATTATGATGAGCACAAGTTGTATAGCACCTACCGACATTGTGGAAAGCTGCGGAGACAGTGCGCCTCCCATCATAAGCAATGTCATAGGTAAAAGCTGGTGCTTGGTACTGATGGCATGCTTCTTCGTGAGTCTGACAACAGCAATGCCGACAAGCAGATAGAGTATGACTATGACATAGTTCCATATCTTCGCATCCAGCACCGACTGACTGCCAGTTTCCATCAGACCATATATCCACAAGCCAAGACAGAGTAGCGAGGCAATAACTGCCGCTACTCTGCTTTGTGCTATGAAAAGGGCGATTTTCTTCACCATAGACCAACCCTTAACCTAAGTCCCTATCAACCTAAGATATCCTTACCGATATCGCTACGGCAATACATATCAGTGAAGTGCAATGCCTGGGCATTCTTAAAGGAAGTGGCCAAAGCCTCCAACTGAGTGTCACCATACGAACTCACAGCAATGACACGTCCACCATTGGTCACCACCTGTCCGTCTTTTACTGCGGTACCAGCATGGAAGAGGAAGCTACCTTCAACCTTATCGAAACCTGTAATAGGATAACCCTTCACATAGTCGCCAGGATAACCGCCCGATACGAGCATCACGCACACTGCGCTGCGGGGGTCGAATTCAATTGTACGCTCGTCGAGATTACCCTCGGCCACACCTTCAAAAAGGTCCACGATATCGCTCTTCAGGCGCAACATCACACTTTCAGTTTCGGGATCACCCATGCGTACGTTGTACTCGATTACCATCGGCTCACCCTTTACGTTGATAAGACCGAAGAAGATGAATCCCTTGTAGTCGATACCCTCAGCAGCAAGTCCCTCAACGGTAGGACGAACGATACGGTCCTCCACCTTCTGCATCCAAGCAGCATCAGCAAATGGAACAGGCGAGATTGAGCCCATGCCACCCGTGTTGAGACCAGTATCGCCCTCACCGATACGCTTGTAATCCTTCGCCTCGGGTAGCACCTTGTAGTTCTTTCCGTCCGTAAGAACGAACACTGAGCACTCAACGCCACTCAGGAACTCCTCGATGACTACGCTGGCCGAAGCCGAACCGAACATTCCGCCCAACATCTCGCGCAACTCCTTCTCGGCCTCCTCAATGGTGTCAAGGATGAGCACACCCTTGCCAGCGCAAAGGCCATCAGCCTTAAGCACGTAGGGAGCCTCAAGAGTATGAAGGAAAGCAATACCCTCGTCCAATGTCTCTTGTGTGAAGGTCTGATATCGTGCAGTAGGGATATTATGACGCATCATAAATGCCTTGGCAAAGTCCTTGCTACCTTCGAGAGTAGCACCAGCCTTCGAGGGGCCAATAACGGGGATAGCCTTCAACTGCTCATCGTCGCGAAAGAAGTCATATACACCCTTTACCAACGGGTCCTCAGGACCTACCACTACCATGTCTATGGCATTGTCGAGCACGAAAGCCTTGATACCTTCAAAGTCTGTTGCCGATAGGGGTACATTCTCACCCACCTCGCGCGTACCCGCATTACCGGGAGCAATATAAAGTTTCTCCACTTTCGGACTTTGGCTTATCTTCCAAGCCAAGGCATGCTCACGTCCGCCACTGCCTAATAATAATAATTTCATTGCTCTTTTCAATTCTATATTAGGAAAATAAATAGTTCTTTCTTTAGCCGGATATTCCGGGACGATATTTTTGAACCCGATTTCCATGGTGAATATGTTTTTTATTTAAGACTCTACAAAATTAGTGTAAATTTTCGAGTGAACGAAAGTATTTATCTTGAAAATTCACCCCAACTTTCACGGTCGAGACTACGGTAACCAATAGCTTCAGCGATATGTGCCGACTGAATGTCGGGACTACCATCAAGGTCGGCAATCGTGCGAGCGACCTTAAGTATACGATCATAGGCACGAGCCGAGAGATTGAGCCTATCCATCGCATTCTGCAACATATTTTTTCCACGCTCATCAAGCTGGGCATATTTCTGTAGCAAACGCGGAGTCATCTGCGCATTGCTATGTACACCAGGTTCGTCGGAAAAACGTTGCTGCTGAATCTGGCGAGCCCGCAACACCCTCTCGCGGATAGCCACACTGCTTTCAGAGGGAGTTGCATTGGTGAGTTCATCAAATGGAACAGGAGTGATTTCAACCTGAATGTCAATACGGTCAAGCAAAGGCCCGCTGATCTTGTTCAGATATTTCTGCACCTGCGATGGACTGCACACACAAGGCTTTGTCGGATGATTATAGTAACCGCAAGGGCAGGGGTTCATAGAGGCTACCAACATAAAGCTTGCCGGATAGTCGATGTTATACTTGGCACGCGCAATGGATATATGGCGATCCTCGAGCGGCTGACGCAGCATCTCAAGCACACTGCGATTAAACTCTGGGAGTTCGTCACAAAACAGAACTCCATTATGCGCAAGACTTATCTCTCCCGGCTGCGGATTGGTTCCTCCACCGACAAGCGCCACTGAAGATATCGTGTGGTGAGGACTGCGGAACGGACGCACAGCTACGAGCGAAGCATCCTTTCCTAAACGCCCCGCAACAGAATGAATCTTTGTTGTTTCCAAACTCTCTGACAAGGAGAGCGGAGGAAGTATCGAAGGTAGGCGCTTTGCCATCATGGACTTACCCGATCCAGGAGGTCCTATAAGGATTATATTATGGGAGCCAGCTGCTGCCACCTCAAAAGCACGCTTCACATTTTCTTGTCCACGCACCTCCGAGAAGTCATAATCAAAGCAGTCCTGGTGCGCATAGAACTCCTCACGAGTATTTACAATCGTAGGCTCAAGTGTGTCTTCACCATTGAGGAAGCGTATCACCTGCACGATGTTGTCCACACCATACACGTTAAGATTGTTGACCACAGCTGCTTCGCGGGCATTCTGATTGGGAAGAATGAAGCCCTCATAACCCAACTCTCGCGCCTTAATGGCGATAGGCAAAGCGCCCTTTATTGGCATCAGGTTTCCATCGAGTCCCAGTTCGCCCATAATGAGATAGCGGGACAACCTCTCGGTAATCACTACATCACCCGCAGCCAAAATTCCTATAGCTATAGGCAAATCATAAGCCGAGCCCTCTTTGCGGATATCGGCTGGAGCCATATTGACCGTTATCTGATTGCGGGGAAACTTATAGCCGGTGTTGAGCAAGGCTGCACGGATACGCTCATTACTCTCCTTCACGGCAGCATCGGGCAGACCTACGAGAAAGAATTTTATTCCTCGCGAAGTGTTTACCTCAATTGTTACAATCGTTGCGTCAACACCCTGTACGGCAGCTCCATATACTTTGACCAGCATAGTATCCCTTATTTAAGTTTCTGTTTCCTGATGGTAGCAGGAGTCTTCTTGTTTTTCTTCTCAGGCTTCTTTTCTTCGGTCAATTCGCCTATTTTCTTATCCAGGGCCTCACCGAAGAGGTCGATGGCCTGTACGCGTCGTTGAGGATTGAGTAGTACATTCGAAGGCACATGATTCACTTGCATGCGTTGCACGATACCTGTGTTCCATCCATCAAAATCATTCGCTTGGCGCCAAGTGAGAGAATCCTCACCGATGGCCTGCATCCATGCTGCACGCTCAGTGTCGAGCGATATGCTCAGAATATCAAAGTTATGCTTCGCATATTTCTCCTTCAGAGCGATAAGTTCGCGTTGTCTCACACGACTCTCCTCATCCCACGATGCCCAAAAGGTTATAAGCAGATAGGTATCTTTATAGTCGGCCGTCGAAACATTCTTTCCACTAGCATCGGTCACATTGTAATTGGCCACAACACTGTTCTTGGTCAAAGGCTTATAGGCATTAAGTGTATGTTGCAGGTCCCGTATATAATTATTGTCCTGCAAGTTACCACTCATCGAGCCAATGAGTGTCTTTATCTTCGTGTTGTCAGGTTTTGGCACCTGTACGAAATATTCACGTAGCAAATGTATGCTTACCTCAGAGTAGGGATTGGCACGGATAAACGAGTCGGCCACCACTACCACCTCATCAGCATTGAGGCTGTCGATGCGATGATAGAAAGAGCGGAGCAGCGCATTCTGCCCACCGCCCTCGATATGGATTTGCCCTGCTGATGCCGTATCACCATACAGCGTTGTGCTGAGTCCCTTGTCGGCAAACACGATCTCACGATGCTTGTTGGGGAAAAGTACCCATAAGGGAGTAACCGTATCGATCACTGCCGTATAGCTGAACTCTCCATCATGAGCCACTATGGTATCGATACGCTCATACAAGGCATCGGCACCATAGATATAGAGCGTGTCGTGCTGCAACTTTCCCACACGTCCTTCGAGTACAAAAGTATTTGCTTTGTCCCCGCACGAGCAGAGACAAAGCAAAAATACTCCTATATATAATATCCGGCGCACCTGATTACACAATCAATATTGAATTACGAACGGCTCGCTCTCTTGCGCTCAATCTCGTCGAGAATGATTTTGCGCATACGCATTGACTTGGGAGTAACCTCCACGTACTCATCTTCCTTGATGTATTCAAGCGCTTCCTCAAGTGAGAAAATGATGGGAGGTACGATACGTGCCTTGTCATCCGATCCGCTAGCACGCATATTCGTCAGTTTCTTGCTCTTAGTTACATTGATTACCAAGTCATTATCGTGCACATGCTCACCCACTACCTGGCCGGCATATACCTCATCCTGCGGGTAAATGAAGAACTTACCACGATCCTGCAGCTTGTCGATAGCATAGGCAAAGGCCGTACCCGACTCCATGGCAATCATCGAACCATTCGAGCGGCGGTCAATGTCACCCTTGTAGGGTTCGTATCCCTTGAAGCGGTGCGCCATGATAGCCTCACCTGCCGAAGCGGTCAGCACGTTGGTACGCAAACCAATGATACCACGCGAGGGGATATTGAAGGCGATGTTCACACGGTCGCCCTGCGTTTCCATTGAAGTGAGCTCACCCTTGCGGCGTGTCACCATATCAATCATCTTACTTGAATACTCCTCGGGCACACTGATGGTGAGTTCCTCGATAGGCTCGCACTTAACACCATCAATCGTCTTATAGATTACCTGAGGCTGGCCCACCTGCAACTCGTATCCCTCGCGGCGCATGGTCTCGATGAGCACCGAGAGGTGCAACACACCGCGGCCATATACAATCCACTTGTCGCTCTCCTCGTCCTTGACAACACGCAAGGCAAGGTTCTTGTCAAGCTCCTTCATCAAGCGGTCGTGGATGTGACGCGACGTCACAAACTTACCCTCTTTACCGAAGAAAGGCGAGTCGTTGATAGCAAATAGCATGCTCATGGTTGGTTCATCAATTGCAATGGTGGGCATGGGCTCGGGATTCTCGGCATCGCACACAGAGTCGCCAATCTCAAAGTTCTCCAAACCGACAATAGCACAGATATCACCTGACGACACCTCCTCAGTGCGTTTGCGGCCCAATCCCTCAAAAGTGTGCAACTCCTTGATCTTGGCCTTCTCGGTGGAACCGTTGCGATGAGCAAGTGTAATGGTCATACCCTCCTTCAAGGTGCCGCGATGCACACGACCTACGGCAATACGGCCTGTGTATGAAGAGTAGTCAAGCGAAGTGATAAGCATCTGCGGAGTACCCTCAAGGCGCTCGGGAGCGGGGATATGCTCAAGAATTACATCGAGCAAGTAATGGATGTTATCGGTCGGAGTCTTCCAATCGGAAGCCATCCAATTGTTCTTGGCCGAGCCATATACTACGGGGAAATCGAGCTGCTCCTCTGTTGCTTCGAGAGCAAACATAAGGTCGAACACCATCTCGTACACCTCCTCGGGACGACAGTTGGGTTTGTCTACCTTGTTAACTACCACCACGGGCTTCAATCCCAGCTGCAAGGCCTTCTGCAACACGAAACGTGTCTGCGGCATGGGACCCTCGAAAGCATCGACCAGCAAAATGCAGCCATCGGCCATATTGAGCACACGCTCTACCTCGCCACCAAAGTCCGAGTGGCCCGGAGTGTCAATAATATTGATTTTCGCTCCCTTATAGTCAATGGATACGTTCTTCGAAAGAATCGTTATTCCTCGCTCACGCTCCAGATCGTTGTTGTCGAGTACCAACTCCCCGCCGTTCTGGTTCTCGCGAAACAGGTTTCCGGCGAGCATCATCTTGTCTACCAACGTCGTTTTACCGTGGTCAACGTGCGCAATAATGGCAATGTTTCTGATGTCCTGCATATAGTTTTCTGCTAATTTGGTACAAAATTAGTGTATGCCAAGAGAAATGCCAAATCTCAATGAACGAAAGTAAAGAAAAGACCTGCAAAAATTGCCAATCTAAAACATTCTTGGTAAAAAAAGGTTAAGAGATAACGACAGTCTCAAGATAAATTCCTACTTTAGCATACGAAAACATTTTAAGTGATATTCACCATGGGAAAATCAGCTGCCAAGAAAGCCAAGCGCATGAGCAAGCGCGTGATGTTCGATGCCCTCATCGACCTGTTCCAACGAAATAGCGACCGTGCCCTAACATACAGTCGCATATGGAAGGAATTGCACCTTACCACCCACCCGCAGAAGATGCTTTGCGCCGATATCATCGGCGATTTGCTCATCGAGGGCAGTCTGGTAGAGACCTCCAACGGACACTTCCGTCTCGTTTTCCAGCAGCGCGAACTTGTGGGTACTATCCAGCGTAGCGGTAACGGACGCATACTCTTCGCTCCCGAGGCCGACGAAGAGTCGGTATACATTGCCGAGCGCAATTCCATGCACGCCCTACACGGCGATCGCGTGCGCGTGAGTCTTTTTGCCCGCCGCCGTGGCCGTGGCATGCCCGAGGGCGAGGTGGTAGAGATTCTCGAGCGCGCCAACGACACCTTCGTAGGTCTCCTCAAGGTAGAGCGCAACTATGCCTTCCTACTCACCGAAAGCCGCACCCTTGATAGCGATATCTTCATCCCTCGCGACCGCCTCAAAGGTGGCAAGAGTGGCGACAAAGCCGTGGTGAAAATTGTCGACTGGCCCGATGATGCCCGCAACCCCATCGGTCACGTAGTGGACATACTTGGCAAGGCCGGAAACAACGATACCGAGATGCATGCCATCCTCGCCGAGTTTGGCCTACCCTACAAATACCCTGTCGCCGTGGAGCATGCAGCTAACCACATCAGCGACGAGATTCCTGCCGACGAGATAGCTCGCCGCCTCGACATGCGCGACGTGCTCACCTGCACCATCGACCCCCACGATGCCAAGGACTTTGATGACGCGCTCTCTATCCGTCCCATTGGGAAAAACCTTTGGGAGGTGGGCGTACACATTGCCGATGTCACCCATTACGTGGGCGAAGGAGGCATCATCGACAAGGAGGCACAGCACCGAGCCACATCGGTCTACCTCGTCGACCGCACCATCCCCATGCTTCCCAAGCGCCTTTGCAACAACATCTGTTCGCTGCGCCCGCATGAAGACAAGCTCACCTATTCTGTCATCTTCCACATCGATGAAAAGGCCCATATTAAATATCATCAGATAGCCCACACCGTCATCAACAGTAACCGCCGCTACACCTACGAAGAGGTTCAAGCCATTATCGAACGTCAGCAACGAGGCACCCATGAAACACTGCCTGGCGATGAATACACCAATGAACTGATGATATTAAATGGTTTGGCCCAGCAGCTGCGTGCCGCACGTTTTGCCGGTGGCGCCATCAACTTCGACCGCGTGGAGGTACGCTTCGATATCGACGAGAAGGGACACCCCGTAAGCGTTCACCTCAAAGAATCCAAGGAGGCCCACCAACTCATCGAGGAGTTCATGTTGCTGGCCAACCGCACCGTAGCAGAAACCATCGGCAAGGTGCCCACGAAGAAGGCCAAGGTGTTCCCCTACCGTATACACGATGTGCCCGATCCCGAGAAGCTCGACAACCTCGCCCGCCTCGCCTTGCCCTTTGGACACAAAGTACGCACCACGGGTGACAAGACCGACATTGCCAAGTCGTTCAACCGCCTCTTGGCCGACGTCAAGGGAAAGCGCGAGCAGCACCTTATCGAAACTGTATCGTTGCGCGCCATGCAGAAGGCCCGCTACAGCACCGACAACATCGGACACTATGGTCTTGCCATGGATTACTACACTCACTTCACCTCGCCCATTCGCCGCTACCCCGACATGATGGTGCACCGCCTTCTCACCCGCTACCTCGATGGAGGCCGCTCAGCCAGTAAGCCCAAGTATGAAGAACTGTGCGACCACTCATCATCGATGGAGCAGCTTGCCGCCTCGGCCGAGCGCGCCAGCATCAAGTACAAGCAAGTTGAGTACATGGCCGACCGCATGGGCATCGTCTACGACGCCATCATCAGCGGTGTCACCGAATGGGGGCTCTATGCCGAAATCATCGACAACAAGTGCGAAGGCCTCATCCCCATGCGCGACCTCGACGACGACTACTACGAGTTTGACGAGCGCAATTACTGCCTCGTAGGCCGCCGCACCCACAAGCGCTATGCCTTAGGCGATACTATCAAAGTGCAAGTAGCTCGTTGCAACCTTGAGAAGAAACAACTTGATTATGCATTGGTAGAATGAAACCATACATGAAGGTTCTATATCTACTTGCAGCCATTCTGTTAGCCTCATGCGCTACTCATGGTCCAAAGGGGAAAGATAAGTACGCGGGATACACCCTCGTATTTTCTGATGAGTTCAACGACAGGGATGGCAGCCGTCCCGACTCTACAAAATGGCGCAGCTGCAAACGCTACAGCTCCACCTGGAATCGTTGGATTAAGGATACCATCGCAGTAGCCTACATAGACAAGGGCAACCTTGTGCTCAAAGCTATCCCCAACAGCGACCAAACAACTGATGAGGCCGCCATGCTCACAGGCGCCATAGAGACGCGCGACCTCTATAGCTTCAAGCACGGCAAAGTAGAAGTACGCGCTAAGGTCTATGCTTACACAGGCACTTTTCCTGCCATATGGATGATGCCCCAATCACCCCAAAGGGGATGGCCAGCATGCGGAGAAATCGATATTTTCGAAACCATCGACACACAATCCGTTACCTACCACACGGTACATAGCCGTTGGACCTACACATTGGGGCATACCCGCGAACCGCGTTCATCATTCAGTGCACAGTACCCTCTCAACCGATACCACATCTATGGTTTTGAGTGGGAAGAAGGAACCATGCGTTGGTATGTAGACGGCACATTGGTAGGGAGCTACTCGCGCAGCACCAACCCCGAAGTTCTTGCCCAGGGCCAATGGCCTTTCGAGCAGGAGTTCTACCTCATCCTCAACCAATCGGTAGGAAATGGCAGTTGGGCTGCTCCAGCCGACACCATGCACACCTACCGCATGGATGTAGATTGGGTGAGAGTATATCAGAAACCTGCACAGACTAACGCCCTTACCCTATAATCTCCACGAGCAGTTCAGCCACCCTATCGGGATGGTCTATCACGAGTTGCCCATGCTGCATGCGAGGGAAGCGGGTGATGTGACAATGGGGAGCGAGCGACTCGAGGTGGCGAAACATATATTTGGCCACAAAGGCTTCGTGCTGACCATACCAGTAGTGTACATCGGTACTGCGCACACACTCGAGGCGCGAAGTGTAGATGGACTTGTATGCATCGCGCACGGCACGCCCATAGCCCGAGGGATAGACCTTGGCGAGTTCGGCAAGCAGAGTATCGAAGTAGTGTGAGCGGAAGAGCCATTTGAAGAAGCCACTCATGTGATAGCTGCACCACACATTGAAACTCTGATAGTAGCGTAAGGGGTCGATACTCCATCGCGGCAGGGGCAGCAAGGGAGCAGCATCGAGGATGACGTGGTCGATGGTGACGTCGGCACGCTCCTGTAGTTTGGCCACGATGCACCCACCCATCGAAAGGCCGTAGGCAGCATCCAAATGGCCGTCGTATGCCGAGCGGATATGCTGCACGAGCTGGTCCACCTGGTCATCGATGCTCGTGAACACGGAGGGTATGGCTTTGCCTTCGGCATCGAGAAGGAAGCCGTCGACCTGCACGGCGACGATGTGGTAGCGATCCTGTAAGTGCCCAAACAGCGGAGCGAATACTTGGTACGATACTCCGAGTCCGTGGACGAGCATCAGCGTCTTGTGCGTAGGGTTGCCGAAGGTGGTGAATAGCATGGTAATATTTATATTGTCCCTCCAAAAGTACGGCAAAAACCCTCTCCCTCCAAAAGAACGGTGAAGTATTTCGTTTGTTAAACAATATTAAAAGTTTCCTTTGTTTATTGTTTTTCGATAAAACATTATTACTTTTGCATCGTTAAACGATAAAAACTTATTGTATTATGAAAACAAATCTTTTAAAACGTTTGTCGGTAGTTACCGGTTTTGTGATCTTTTTCGGAGTGTTGAACATATTGTTATTATTGGCGAAAGCAGAGAATGCGGTGGGCATTTGGAGTAATCCTTTGGGCAAATGGGATGAAGAGTGGTATGCTTGGAAAGTACTTATTCTCGCAGGGTATGTTATCTTTGGCCTTATAGTAAACATACTCACCATGGTGTTTATGCTCAACTCCATCAAGCTAATCAAATGCGGCGAGTTTTTCTCAAAGCGTAACGCTAATATTATATGGTGGTCGGCATCTGTATATTTTCTTTCAGGTCTATGCGCCAATAATTTCCCCATAATTTATGGTGCTCCACTCTTTATGGTCTATCCCAACACATTCTTTACTCCCCTTCTGCTCATCGGTGTTGCGATAATCTATTCAGCAGGTGTCCGTTTGAGCGAAGAGAACCGCTTGACCGTGTGATTCGTTACCCCACTATGTAGAACCTTATAAATACGAAAACCATGTCAATCATAGTAAACGTAGACGTAATGTAGGCCAAGCGCAAGATGACCTCGGGCGAACTGGCCGGGAAGGTGGGCATCACCGCAGCCAACCTCTCCATACTGAAGACGGGTAAGGCCCGTGCCATCCGCTTCTCCACGCTCGACGCCATCTGCAAGGCGCTCGACTGTCAGCCGGGCGACATACTTGAGTATCGTGACTGATTATGATGATATACCTATTTATCCTACTTTTCCTAGGTGTGCTCTTCGGAGCCAATGCCTACATCTTTGCACGTATGGCGCAGGCTTTGCCTGCATTGCCTATGGCAGTGAAGGTTCTGATAGGCGTGTGTATGGCCATTGCCACGTGTGGCGTGTTCCTCTCCATTGCCTTGCGCAGTAGCGGACTGCCTGCGGTGCTCTCGCGCGGACTTTTTCAAGCAGGCTCCGTATGGCTGGTATTCCTATTATATATGGTACTTATCTTGCTTGTGGCCGATGTAGTTGCATGGGTTGGTCTGAAGATTCCCTATCGCTTTTGGGTGTCTCTTGTGCTTTGCCTTATAGTGCTTGTCACAGGCCATTACCGCTACAAGCACCCGAAGGTCAATGTGGTGCCCCTGTCGTTTGATAAGGAATGTGCCCTTGCCAAGCCCCTCACCATCGTAGCCGTGAGTGATGTGCACCTTGGTGAAGGCACGGGACGCAAGGCGCTGGCCCGCTACGTAGACCTTATCAATGCACAACATCCCGATGTCATCGTCATTGCCGGTGACCTTGTCGACAACAGCGTAGGCCCGCTCTACCGCGACCACATGGCAGGCGAACTGGCCCGCCTCTCTGCTCCGCACGGTATCTTCATGGTGCCGGGCAACCACGAATACATCAGTGGCATCGAGGCAGTGGAGCAGTTCGTCAAGGACACTCCTATCACCCTCCTGCGCGACTCCATGGTAACACTCCCTGGAGATCTCCAACTCATCGGTCGCGACGACAAGAGCAACTCCACACGCATCAGCTTGGATACCTTGATGGCACGAACCGACAACACACGCCCCGTCATCGTGCTTGACCACCAGCCCTACGGCGTGGCCAAAGCCGATAGCTTGGGCGTAGACCTACTCCTCTGCGGCCACACCCACCGCGGACAGGTATGGCCACTGACGTGGGTCACCGACCACCTCTTCGAGCAGAGCCACGGCTACCGTCGCTGGACGCATAGCCACGTCTATGTGTCGCAAGGGCTCTCCCTCTGGGGCCCACCCTTCCGTATCGGGTCAGATAGCGAGATGGTAGTGTTTAAGATTGGGGAGAAGTAGATGAAATAAAAGTTTCCCTATATAGCAATAAAAAGATGTGTTTGGGGAAATTTGGCTGAGGTGTCGGTAATGGCTGGTAATGCGCTGGGTTATTGATAAATAGTGACCGACACCCCGGTGTGGGGGTGTCGGTCGTGAAGGATATTTTCGGATTGTAAAGATTTTTAGTTCCGTATTGACAATCAAACCAACGGCATAATCAGGGCGACTAGGTAAGTGTACCTTATCATCGTAAACGAGATATTATATTAAAAACCTATACCAAGATGCACGCCCAAGCAATGTGACGATAGCGTGGGCCCAAGAAATATATGCAAATTCTTGTAGCAACGCACTCTGATACCAGGTTGCCAAGAGATGTAGAACTCGACATCCCCTTTATCGACACTAATATCCTCCTTCTTTGTTGTCCCGTCTATAGGGTCAGGGTTAACCCAATACGCTCCTTCGACATCCGTCACAACAGCTGCACCTAACGCCAAGTCGCTGTAGAGTGAGAATATCTTGCGTTCGCCCAAATGGAAGTATCGGCGACCATACAGAGCTGCACTAAAGCTATTGACGTCTGTATAGCCAGGAGTAATAGTGTATACATTCACATTCTTTCCTGCCATCAATCCCAACGTGCGCTTCTCATCGATGCGCACACCGCCTGTCACGGCGAAGCCACCAGCATAAATGCCCAGATTGCCACGTACCGTAACCTCGGGCTTCCAATTCTTTCTTCCCTCAGCCGAGAAGCTCTCCTTGATGCTTTGAGCTTGCACAGAGGTCAATGGCAACAGCATAATGGCTGCGCAAGCTATGGTTTTTAATACGTTCTTTTTCATAATGTTCTGTTTTATGGGGAATTGTATGTTTGTTGAAGTCATTTATTATCCCAAGGCATCTTCATCTTGACAAAAGATTTCCTGCCTTGTCCCGAAACAAGTTTCCACATTTCACCTGTATGCACGTTGAGCAAGTAGCATAATGAAGAGTTGCTGGCACTGATGTAAAGCTGATAATTGACTTTGTCTTTCTCCACTGCGTCGGGGTTTTCCCTTACCACCTCACTGAATCCCTTTTTCTTAGAATGATGCCAAACTCGTCCCTCATACTTATCCAAAAGGAATGCCTGAGCCGAATTGCTGGGAGCTTGCATGTATTCGTATCTTACATCGGCAAGTTGGGTTGCACCGGGTGTG
>JAZRDT010000012.1:0-4712 GCA_045660385.1 Bacteroidaceae bacterium
AGGAGCTTGTTGATGGGGTCGTAGTTGATAGAGCCGCGCAACACCTCGAGGTCATAACCCTTAGCGGTAAAATAGGCGATGAGGATATCGGCCAGCTGGAGGCACTTGCCCTGACAGGTGCAGAAGTTGAACTCTACACAAGTGCAGATGCCCTCGAGCAGTGTAGCGATGCCTTCGGCAGAGAGCATCTTACCCTTGATGCTGAAGCATACTGAGGTGGCACCACGCTCGATGGCCTGACGAGCCTTGGCATTGGCCTCGGCAAAGTCGGCTACCTCGATATTCTGACGGATGAGCCACTCGTTGTTGTCTTTCTTGTTACCACGCACGTAGGGGAACTCGCCCGGCAGTGCCGCGGTGGTAGCCAGTGAGGCGATGTCCTCCTGGCGATAGAAGGGCTGTACGGAGAAACCCTCGTTGGTCTTCCACACCAGCTTCTTCTCGTAGTCGGCACCCTTGAGGTCGGCAACGGCCTTGTCCTTCCACTCCTGAGTGGTGGCAGGTGCAAACTCGCTGAAAAGTTTTTCTTTACTATTTGCCATAGTCTTTTCGTGAATTATGATTTATAAAATTGGTTTTTGTTGTTAAATAACTGAAAGGCAAAGGTACATTTTTTTTTATAAAGTCATCATAATAATTAGTAAAGTTTTCTTAAAAGATACATTTACTATCTCAAAAGCGAGGCTCGATGGCTTTGATTAGGGTGTTTTCCCACTGTAATGGTTGGCTTTCATTGCCATAGCGGTCGATAGTGGTGATGGCATAGTGACGCGGACGCGTGAGACTCTGCGTGGGCTCACTGAAGAGCGTGTCGGTACGGTAGGTACCCAACAGCAGGGTAGGGTCCTCTGTGTCGACGGGGTAATTGTAGCTACCATATATATTATATAGGAGTGCATCGCCTGCGCTATGCCATGTAAGTGTGGTGACATCGCGGTCTATGACCACATTCAAGTGTTGTGGTGAGGAAGGTGGAGTACTTGAAATCCAAGGCATCGCTGGAACTAATGCACGCGTAGGATAGAAATACTGCAGATAGTCGTATACGCCCTTAATATTATCCGTAACAAAGCGCGAACGGAATTGTGCTGCACCTCCCATAGGGTGAGCACGCACCACATTGAGTTGACGCACAACCTCCTCCAGCTCCCAATCCTTTTCATCGGGATGCAGTTGGTAGGTCCCCATGCCCGCCACGACATGACGTCCATAGCTACCCTCATGCCAATCGGTAACAAAAGGATAAAAGTGATGACCGGCATAATAGAGCATCGGGAAGATGGCATCGACGATGCCCGTACGCATCCACTCCTTAGCCTCCTGATGCACGGTGTGATAGGCATTCCATCCATAACTGCTGTAACGTGAGGTGTCGGCATGTTTCCCTAGCGTAGCGGCACTCACACATACCCAAGGTTTGATGCTCTTGACCTTGGCATAAAGGGTACTCATAAGATGAGTGATATTACTGCGACGCCAATCGGCCTTGCTCATACCACGGCGGTTACGATTGTAGCGCGCTCCGTCGGGATAGGTAGCATTGCCTTCAGGGTAGCGTATGTAGTCGAAATGAATACCATCAACATCGTATTTGGTAACAATTTCCTCGACCAACGCACTCAAGTGTCCAACAGTGGCGGGATGCGAAGGCTCCATATACCAAGCCCCCTTGAATCTGGTACACTGACCGGGATGTTTGGCGGGGAGCGACTGCTTGCCATGAGCCTTTACATGGGCGGCATCGCCCAAAGGAATGGTGACAAGCCAAGCGTGCAACTGCATTCCGCGCTTGTGACACTCCTCAATGGCAAAGGCCAAAGGGTCGTAACCGGGAGCTACACCATGCCTGCCGGTAAACACAGAGCTGAATGGCTCGATGGCTGAGGGGTAGATAACATCGCCACGAACGCGAGTTTGCAATAATATCGTATTAATATTGATTGCCTGCAGGCTATCAAGGATGATGCACAACGCCTCCTTCTGTATGGTCTCATGAGCCGTTCCCACAATGGTTTCATTGGGCCAGTCGAGCCCTTTGATGGTGGTGAGCCATACGGCGCGGTACTCGCGCTTGGGCGCTTGTACGAACTGTGCTTGTGCAAATACCGGCAATGACAGCAATATGTATATCAATAAAGTTTTCACATTGCAAAGATAGTGCTTATTCGGTAATTTATTTGTACATTTGCCGCCGTTTTTCGACAATCAATAGGTATAAGTTAAGTTATGGTAACATTTTCTGTAGCACTAGCCCTGCTCATCATAGGCTATATGGTATATGGTGGTTTTGTGAACCGCATCTTTGGCCCCGACCCCAAACGTGAGACACCCGCTGTGGCTATGAACGACGGTGTGGATTATATTCCTATGCCCACGTGGAAGATTTTCATGATTCAGTTTCTCAATATTGCAGGTCTCGGACCCATTTTCGGCGCCATCATGGGAGCGCAGTTCGGTACGGCATCCTATCTGTGGATTGTCATCGGTACTCTTTTCGCTGGTGCTGTGCACGATTTCTTCTCGGGTTGTCTCTCTATCCGCAACCGTGGAGCCAATCTGCCTGAACTGATAGGAAAATACCTGGGTAATCGCACCAAGGCGGTGATGAACGTCTTCACCATCGTGCTGATGGTGCTCGTGGGAGCAGTGTTCGTGTCGGGACCTGCCGAACTGCTGGCAGGTATGACACCCGACGTGTTGAACGTGAACTTCTGGATTGTGGCCATCTTCCTATATTATATATTGGCAACGTTGCTGCCAGTGGACAAGATTATCGGACGCATCTATCCCGTGTTTGCCATCGCTCTGCTGTTTATGGCTTTCGGCGTACTTATCATGCTGTATGTCAAGTCGCCCGAACTTCCCGAGATATGGGATGGCTTCGGCACCAAGTACGACCCCTCGCCCCTCTTTCCCATGATGTTTGTGAGCATCGCCTGCGGTGCCATCAGTGGTTTCCATGCCACACAATCGCCCCTCATGGCACGCTGCATGAAGAACGAGCGCCACTGCCGCCCCATCTTCTACGGCGCTATGGTCACCGAGGGTATTGTAGCACTCATCTGGGCAGCTGCCGCCACCTGGTTCTTTGGTGAGCACGGCACAGTAGATGCCACAACAGGTATTCCCTACAGCGGTGCCAAGGTAGCTACGTTGATATCAAAAGATTGGCTGGGTGCCGTAGGAGGCATCGTGGCACTGCTCGGCATCGTGGCCGCCCCCATCACAAGTGGCGACACAGCATTGCGCTCGGCACGTCTCATTCTGGCCGACATCCTGCATCTAGAGCAGAAGAGCATCCGTCGCCGTCTCTACATCTGCATCCCCCTCTTCCTCGTCACGATGGGAGTGCTCATCTACAGCTTGGCCGATGCCGATGGCTTCAAGATTATCTGGCGTTACTTCGCTTGGAGCAACCAGACCCTCTCCGTATTCACCCTCTGGGCCATAACCGTATACTTGGTGCAAGAGAAGAAATTTTATTGGATTACGCTCATTCCGGCCTTGTTCATGACCTGCGTCAGCACCACCTACATCTGCATGGCTCCCGAAGGATTCGGTCTGTCCCCACTCACCGGATACAGCATCGGTGCCACGGCGGTAATTGTGGCTATCGTATGGTTTGCCACCTGGATGCGCCGCAGAAAGAAGCCATACTGAAGACTACCTTGCAGTTTGAAACAGAGAGAGAGAGAGAGCATCAACCCATCACCTCCTGTAATATGTCTAGCGATTTGATCGCAGGAAAGCCGGGTATATGGAGCGAAAAATAACGTGCCAAATAGCGAACCAAACGTGCACGGTCGTGCCTGTTCATAGCGATTTCAGCCATCGATGCATAATTCGTTTCGCTCAATCGACATAACAGTTCTGCGTCACGCATGTCCATCATCAGTTCCGAAGCTATTCCTGTAGGCACAAAGTGTCCATTCGTCAGGTCAAACGCACAGCCCTTGACATATTCATCTACATTGGGAGCAATACCCAAGAAGCGCGCCAACTTGAGCAACAGCACCAGATGAAAATTGGCATAGCCCTCTTGCGCTGCGTCAAACCATTGCACGGAGTGCTCCATATATACATATAGATCTGAGTTCTCGGCCTCGCCACCCAAGGCGTAAACCATAAATTCAGCCAACATCATGACGACATACCGTTTCACTGGATCAGTGGGAATCTCGTGCTGCACAAAAAGTAAACGCACCTCCTTCATCCGATGCAATGTCACATTGGGTTTGGCATCCCATTGGAAGGCAAGGAACGACAATGGCTGAAACAAACGAACACTTGCCCCTGAACGCTTGCTACGCGACGCGTTAACCATGAAAGAAACATGTCCGTGCGAAGCTGTAAAAACATGGGCGATGAAGGATTTGTCATCATACTTCACACACCGCAAAACAATGCCTTTATCATCAATAAACATGGATACCGGGATTAAAAACGATACAAAACTACAAAAAAACACGTTTTGCACAAAAAAAAAGCAGAAATCGTTTGCAGATTCAAAAAAAGTACCTACCTTTGCATCCGCTTTCGAGCAGCAAGCCTCGGTAAAACGAGACAAACAAAAAAGGATGGCGCTATCGTCTATCGGTTAGGACGTGAGATTTTCATTCTCAAAAGCGGGGTTCGATTCCCCGTAGCGCTACAAAGTTAAATTAAAAAATAGGAAGATTAGAAATGGCAAACCACAAATCATCGCTGAAGAG
>JAZRDT010000013.1:0-9182 GCA_045660385.1 Bacteroidaceae bacterium
GCAGGCAGAGTATGAGTTGGCCGTCAAGAACCAAGCATCGTGCGATACCCTATACAAGATAGGCTGCGACCGTCACAAGATAGGCGCAATATCCAGAGCCGACCTTCAGACCTTGAAGCTCGATGTCATCAATGCTGACAACACCCTCAAGAATAGCGAGATTGCCATGCGCAGAGCCATGTTCCAGTTGGCCTCGTTCCTCAACATCGACAAGGAGCAGACACTGAGCATCGAGCTCCCGGCACGCCCCAAGCTGCTGACGATATCGGCCGCCAAGGCATTGGAGTATGCACGCGAGAATAATCCCGAGTTTCTCGCTCTGGAGCAGAACATCCTTGAAAGCCGCCAGGCCGTTGACCGCACCAAGAAGGAGAGCGGCATCAATGCCTCGCTCAATGCCAGCATCGGATTCAATCAGGTAGGCAGCGAATTTGCACAGGTATGGCGCGATCCGCTGCAGCAGGATATGGTATCGATGAGTCTCTCCATCCCCATCCTCGACTGGGGCGTGCGCAAGGGCAGGTACAATATGGCCCGCAACAACCTTACCGTGGTAGAGATCTCGTCACGCCAGAGCGAACAGCAGATTGAGGAGGAGGTGGTAATGACGGTCAACGACTTCAACGTGCAGGGCGGTATGATTGAGAGCGCCGAGGAGGCGCGCCTATTGGCCGAGTCGGCCTACGAAGACACGCGCATGCGCTTCATCATAGGTAAGTCCGACATCAACAGCCTTTCCATGGCGCTCACACGCAAGGATACAGCGGAGAAGAACTATATATCGGCTCTTCGCAATTATTGGCTGAGCTACTACAAGATACGTCGTTTGACGATGTATGACTTTACGAATGAGTGCACGATCGTTGCAGAGAATGTAACAATAAAATAATGAGAGTTGGCAACTATATGTGTTTTACTGGAGAGAAGAGGGGAGACGAGAGGCTCATTCGTTCAACCAAGCGCTTCCCATCCCCCGGCACTCTCACCTAACCAAGAAAGGAGGTGGGGTATTCAATTACAAAAGTAAGGAATATTATTGAAAAAGCAAGACATGGGATACCATGATTTTGCAGGTGAGTGCAAGTGGCGGTTACTCGTTCATAGGAAAGAAACCGACACAACAACTAAAAACAATTTAATAATCAAATAAAATTACAATAACAATGAAAAAGTTATTTGGAACGATGGCAGTTGCTGCCGCGTTGTTTGCAGGCTACAGTGCATATAATGCACAGAACAGTGTAAGGCTCAATGATGTCGCTTTGGCTAATGTTGAGGCATTAGCTGGAAATTCTGGAGATGAGGGTACACCCTCCAATATTTGTTATTATCAACAGAGTTGGTCTAGTACAACTGACTGGAAAATCTTCTGTGATTCAAGAACTAATGAAAATACAATTTATCCTTGTCTTAAACCTGATTGGGGAGGATACAACAGCATGCAGACTGACCGTTGCATAAATCAATAACAGATAGGCTGGTTTTTACCAGCCTATCAATAACAAACACTATATTATGAAATATCTATATTATTTAATTGCCATTATAACATTCTCAGCTTGTAATAAATACACAGATGATGAGATTTTTAATGGTGAAACAAAAATGATGAGAGACTTATCTGTCACAAAAGAAATCAAATTCAAAGAAATTGCATTTAATGAGAATAATTATGGCTTCTTTTCCGTATACGATACGTTGGCTTTATTCATGAATCCCAAATTAAATACACATCATTATAATGCATTCAGTTTAAGAACACACGATGAAATAGGGAGATATTTCAAGAAGGGGCTGGGACCAAATGAATATCTTTCGCTTTCACCTATATTCGATTTTTACAATCAGAATCATGATTTAAAGGCATTACTCTACAATGCAAATGATGAAGAAGCATATATCTGGAATATAACAAGAACTATTAAGGAAGATTCTACTATCATTGATAATAAAATCAGGTTACCTTGGAGAAAAGATAATAATGGTGCATGCTATTCAAATTTATTTATGAAAAATAATAACACCTTATTCGCAAAAGTATCCTCTACTCCTATAGACAATCATGATGCCACATTACCTTATTATCAAATTTGGGAACTGGCTGATAGCATAAAAAAAATAGACGATTTGCAAATATACAAAACAACTATTAGAAATAATCAAACCCAAGTATTACCCGAGACATTTCTATATTCCCATGATGCGATGAAACCTGATGGCAAGAAAATAGCACAAGCATTATTACACATACCTCAGTTAAATATTATAGATACAAATACAAAACAGATAACAGGATTTAGGATTGGGAATAACACGGACTTCTCAACTATCGGAACTAAAAAGACGTTAAATTCATATTTTGTACGTATACATGTTGACGATGAATTTATCTATACCCTGTTTTGGGGAAAGGACAATTGGGAAGTGAATACTATTCCCACTATTGACCAAATATATATATTTGATTGGGAAGGTAATTTAAGATATAAGATAAAAGCCAAACATAGTATTAGTGATATATATGTTGATAACATCAATAGAATTCTTTATACCACCTCTATTGACAGCGATAACATCTACTATATTGAGCTTGATAAGCTTATTGAACTAAATTAGCTAAAATCACATTCTAATGAGAAAATCCTCCTTCCCCCTCATCATCACCTTCCTTTGCCTTGCATTGGTAGGTGCTACGACGTTACCGATGTTGACAGTACGTCTGCATCCCCTCCGTTATAATCCTTCGATATCGGTGAGTTACAACATGCCTGGCAGCTCGGCACGTGTGGTGGAGATAGAGGTGACATCCAAGCTCGAAGGACTGCTGGCACGTATGAAGGGGGTGAGTGGCATAAATTCGAGTTCCTATAACGGTGGAGGTAATATATGGATATACCTTGACAAACATGCCAACATTGAGGTTTTACGATTGGAGGCGGCATCCATAGTGCGTCAGGCATGGCCCGACCTGCCCGATGGGACAAGCTATCCGCAGGTGACGGTAAACACACCCAATGAGGGGCGGCTGAGTCCGTTCCTCACCTACACCATCAATGCCCCAGAGACACCAGCACACATACAACACTATGTGGAGGAGTATATGCAACCTGTACTCTCGCGTGTAAAAGGAGTATACAAGGTGGGAGTAAGCGGTGCATCGCCCATGGAATGGCGACTGACCTATGACCCGCATGAATTGGAGGCATTGGGCGTCACATCCGGTGACATCCAGAGTGCTATCAGTTCATACTATGGCACAGAGTTTATAGGAAAGGTGCAAACGGGGAATGATGGCTGGCACCAGCTGGCCATCGTGCCCGAAAAGTATGTGGGCGACAACCTGCCATTGGATCGCATGTATGTAAAGAACCGGGAAGGACGCCTGCTGAGCGTGGCGCAGCTGGTGAACATGTTGCACGTAGAGGCAGCCCCACAAAGCTACTACCGCATCAATGGTCTCAACTCCATCTATCTCTCCATCACTGCTGAAGAGAATGCCAACCAGATAACCCTCGGCAAAGAGATAAGAACATTGATGTCCGAGCTGGAGTCCTCCATGCCAAAAGGGTACGAGACACACATCAGCTACGATGCTACAGAATACATAAGCAAGGAACTCGACAAAATCTATTTCCGTTGTGGACTCACAGTACTAATACTACTTGTCTTTGTGTTGCTGATAACACGGCAATGGAGATATACCCTTCTCGTAGTGACCAGCCTCGTGGTAAATCTGCTTATTGCAGTGGTTATATATTATTTTGCCGGAATTGACATACAGCTCTACACGCTGGCAGGCATCACCATCTCGCTTAACCTGATTATTGACAACATTATTGTGATGTCCGACCACATACTGCAGCGCAAGAACATGAAGGCCTACCTCTCCATTCTGGCAGCTACACTCACCACGATATGTGCACTGGGAGTGGTGCTCTTCCTTGACGAAGGACTGAGAGAGAAGTTGCAGGACTTTGCTGTCGTGGTCATCATCAACCTCGGTGTGTCACTGTTTACTGCTCTCTTCTTCGTACCTGCCATGATGGACACACTCGGACTGGAGGAGCGCAAGCCTCGCGGGAAACGCGCCAAGCGCATCATCGTACACTTTAACCGCATATACGGCAAGATGATAGCCTTTACTTGCCGTCACAAGGTGTGGGCGTGTGTGGTGCTGTTGCTCCTGTTTGGATTGCCTGTATTCCTCATCCCTGAGAAAATGGAGGATGACAAGGGATGGCACAAATGGTACAATACCACCATCGGCAGCGACTACTACAAGGAAAAGGTGCGCCCTATCGTGAACACAGCACTGGGCGGCACATGGCGATTGTTTGTGGAAAAGGTATATAGTGGCAGCTACTTCAACGAAAAGCATGAGACAGTGCTTCATGTAAATGCCACTCTCCCCAACGGCAGTACTCTGGAGCAGATGAACAACCTGATAGCCCGCATGGAGGAGATACTGAAGGGGTACAGTGAAATCAAGCAGTTCCACACACAAGTACATAGTGCCTACCGCGCATCGATAGACATCCATTTTCCCGAAGAGCATCAATATAGCAGTTTCCCTTACCGGCTCAAATCGGAGATTACCTCACGTGCCCTCGAATTGGGTGGTGGCAGCTGGAGCGTATATGGATTGGAGGATCAGGGGTTCAACAATGATGTGCGCGAGACCGCAGGCTCCTATCGTGTGAAGATGAGGGGATACAACTACGACCAACTGTGTGAATATGCCCAGACACTCAAGGATACGCTCCTCACACATCGCCGCGTGCGCGATGTGCTGATCGATTCGCGCTTCAAGTGGTACAAGGAGGACTATCGCGAGTTCCTTTTTGATGTATCCACTCAACGCCTTGCCGAAGCCGACCTGACACCGATGGAACTGTACAACTCCATGTACGGCATATTTGCACGCGACATCTATTGTGGCAACCATCGCTCGGCCGACGGTACGAATGAGGCCATACGCCTCTCATCTTCACAGGCAAACCGCTATGACACATGGCAACTGTCATACCGTCCGCTGCAGAGTGGCGACAAGGAATTCAAGCTATATTCGCTTGCCGATATCGGTATCACTCCACAAGCCTCAGAGGTGGTAAAATATAACCAACGCTACGAGCTGTGTCTGCAATATGAGTATGTGGGTGCCTACCGCATGGGAACAAAGATGCTCGAGCAAGAACTGGAAGAGTTCAACAAGTGGTTGCCTACAGGCTATGAGGCATTCTCGGAGATGGGAAGCGGCTATTGGTCAAGCAAGGACAACAGTCAGTATCTGCTGTTGCTGCTCATCGCTGCGGTCATCTTCATTGTCACCAGCATACTCTTCAACTCGCTGCGCAAGCCGTTTGCCATATTGTTTGTGATTCCCGTATCATTCATCGGGGTGTTCCTCACATTCTGGCTTTTTGAACTGAACTTCGACCAGGGAGGCTTTGCTGCCATGATCCTGCTGTGCGGTATCACGGTAAATGCAGCCATCTACCTGCTCGACGAATATGGGAACATACGCGAGCGACACGCGCAGATGGATAGCATACGAGCCTATCTGAAGGCATGGAGCGTGAAGATTGTACCCATCACACTCACCGTACTCTCTACTGTGCTCGGATTTATCCCCTTCCTAATAGGCGAGAGCAAGGAGGCCTTCTGGTTTCCGTTGGCGGCTGGCACGATTGGCGGACTGGTGATGTCGATGGTAGGTATATTCTTATTCTTACCCATATATGCGCTGAAAACAAACAAGAAAAAATAGACACGACATGACACGACACGACATAAGAGATATGATACCGAAGAGTGCTCTATTGCTTGTAGCTGCAGGCCTCGTGTGGCTGACACTGCAAGAAGTACACACTGGATGGTGCGATGAGTTGCCACAGATGCTATATGCAATGCTTGCTTTGGGAAGCATGGCATTGCTGACGGTGCTTGTGAGCAAACGGATAGGGGATCTGAACTGGCTGGACATCGCAGTATGGATTTGGGCTGCCTACATCGCAGTCAACTACTGGCTGGTATCGCCTTACCCTGCGGGTGAGCGTTGCTTCATGTATGTTTCTTCACTGCTGCTCTATCTGCTACTACGCTATACCTTACCCCGATATGGCAGCCATGTGCTGCTGGTAGCCTTGTGTGTGGGAGGGGGCTATGAGGCGGTGTTGGGGGCAATGCAACTCTTGGGAATGGAGTATTCGCGGCATTCGCAGTTTGATGTGACGGGTACATTCTTCAATCCGGGTCCCTACTCGGCCTATTTGGTCGTGGTGCTTGCCATGGTGACAGCCTATATCTACAAGCGCAGGGAGCTGTATGCCTTCCCTTTCTTCAAAAAGGGAATGGCGATAAGGTGTGTGCTTTCCACGGGCATGTATGTAGTATGCGGCATTACGCTCTACACTACAGCCATCATGCTACCTGCCACATGGAGCCGTGCGGCATTTGTGGCATACGTGGCCGTGTTGCTCGTGCTGCTCTACCGAAAGCACAGGAGGTGGATATGTTGGCTGGTGGGCGTGGCTGCAATCGTAGGGGTATTTCTCTACTTTGTAAAGCAGGACTCGGCCAATGGACGTGTGCTGATGAATACCATTTCGGGGCGAGCGATTGTGGAATCGCCGTGGGTAGGACATGGCATAGGCGGCTTTGCTCATGCTTTTGCCGAGAGCCAAGCAGCCTACTTCAAGATGTATCCCGAATCACCCTTTATCGAGGTGGCAGGCTCACCAGAATATGCCTTTAACGAACTGCTTCAGATTGGAGTGGAGCAGGGCTGCTTGGGTATGCTGTGCTTTGTGGTGATAGCTATTGGGGCACTTGTAGTTTTGCTGCGCCGTCGGTGTGAACTGGCCTATGGATGGCTGGCCCTGCTGGTATTTGCGCTCTTCTCCTACCCCTTCTCCTTGCTGCCGTTCAGGATCATGGCGGTCATGTTTGTGGCATACGCAGCCAGCATAGCAAGCAGAGAGAAGGGAGATAGCACGATGGTAAATAGGTTGTTCCACATAGTTGTGGTAGTGCTAAGCATGGTGGCAGTATGCCTGATGCTGCCACGAGTGAAGCAGAAAGTAAAGGCTACCAGCGATTGGGAGATGATATCGGGCTATAGGAGTGCAGCCTTTGCCGATGACTATGCCGAATGGTACACGACCTTGAACGACAATCCCAAATTCCTCTTTGCATACGGCAAGATGCTGCATGAGATGAAGCGATACAATGACAGCAATGCCGTGTTGCACGATGGGGTAAAGGTTAGTTCCGACCCGATGTTCCATGTAATCATTGGGAACAACTATAGAGCACTCGGTGCTTTCAAAGAGGCCGAAGAGCACTATACAAGGGCATTTCTCCAAGGGCCGAACAAAATGTACCCATTACACCAACTGTTACAGCTATATATTGAGGTAGGCGAGATTGTCAAAGCACAGGAGATGGCCCAGCGTATAGTGCTCTTTAACCCTAAGATACGGTCGAGCGCTACGGATGAGATGAAAGAGTTTGCAAAAGAATATATAACAAATAAAAAATAATGCTATGGAAAGTGATTGGCTGAAAGAAGGTATAAGAAAGAGTAAAATAGAAAAAAAAGGAATGGTTATCCAGTTCTTCTTGGGATTGGTGTTCTTGGCTTCTGGAGTGTTGAAAAGTATGGATGTATACGGAACGGAACTGAAATTCGTGGAGTATGGCAACAATCTCGGGTGGAATTTCCTGAAGGACTACAATGAGATACTTTCTATTCTATTGTGTGCCTATGAAATTTGTCTTGGCATATGGTTGCTGCTTTTTATAGGTCGAAAAAAAACGTTACTGGTGCTGGCGGGGACGCTAACTATGTTTACCGTGATGACACTGTTCTTTGTGATATTCCCAGGGATGAATGTTGCCGATTGCGGCTGTTTTGGCGAACTGATACCGATGAGCATGCCGGTAAGTCTATTGAAAAACATCGTATTGCTGGCACTTACCTTCTATGTGATAAGCACACTGTACTCATTTGAATGTGTATCGTGGAAAGACTTCATATTTGGTTCTACGGTGCTAATCGTGGCATTCTCCATCCTGATATGCTTGGCAACAGACAACATGTTCCAGCGTAACCCTACGGGGTATGGGAAAGGAACCAATCTTAGAGAGAAAGAGGCTATTGTTCTTCTCGACAAGAATATGGAAGATGTGACAGACAAGGTGCTGGATGCAAAGAAGAAGACCTATGTGATTGTCCTTAAGCATAGTCCGAGCTATTATGAAGAGTTGAAAATGCACTCAATCATAGACGAGTGTAAACATAAAGGCAATAAATATGTCGTGCTACTGGCCGAGGACTACATACTCCCAACAGGATTGCCATGCTACCATGTGGATGAGGTGCTGCTCAAGTCGCTCGTGCGAAGCCATAAAAATGGTGTAGTACTGCTTGACAAGGGAATAGTGAAGAGAGTATGGGAGATGGACAGAATGTGGGAGTGGGAATAAATAGATATAAAGTAAATTGGTGATTATGAGAAAGAATATGAGAACGTATTTGTGTGGAATACCGGTAGTGGTAATGCTGGTAGAATTCAGTGCCTGTACCCGACAGTTGGCAAGCTATACCATTGATGAGTGTAATAATGATTCTCTATGCATGACTATGCTGGAGTGGGATGTATACGGTCCGCTGACAGTGCTGGAAGACTCGCTGTACGGAAAGGAATTGGCGGATGGAGTGTGTGAGGCCACCAACATAGAGGAGAAGCATATAGCGAGATACCAGCCCAAGTACAATATGGTAGACCTGAACGAGATATTCGAATCGCACAGGGTCGATACGGCGTTCTACAAATCCATCACCTATTTGATGTGCAATATCCACACGGAAGAGGCGTATGATGCATTTGTGGAGATAAAGTGCGGAATGAAGTTTGACGTGTTCCTGCAGGGCTACACATTAGAGCGATGCGATGTGCAGGGGCTCAACTTCTACCCACTGAAGCTACAGAGGGGCGACAATCGATTGGTGGTGAAGATAACAGGTGTGAACGATGATGCCAGTTTCGAGGCAAGACTCTGCGACCGTAACAATAAGCAACGCCTATATGCCGAGGGACAGAGCGGTAACATCATATACCCACTAATCTATGACAATAAGGTGGTGATGACAACGAACGGGCATGCTCATCTCGACTCAT